>JAZORZ010000035.1:0-9918 GCA_045656885.1 Eubacteriales bacterium | reverse complement strand
GGAACTTTCAAGGCCGAGAGTTCCTTTTTTCTTCTTTAGGAGATAAAAAATATTTTAAGAAAATTGCCAAAACCTCTTGCAATTTTGCAAACGGTATGATATAATATACACCGTCCCCGGAGGCATAGCCCAGATGGTTAGTGCGCTTGCTTGACATGCAAGAGGTCATAGGTTCGATTCCTATTGTCTCCACCAACAAAAAACGCACTTTTGTCTACCGACAAAGGTGCGTTTTTTGAACTAAGTGTTCCGCTTGCGCGGAACGTGAAGTATGCTTCGCAAGTGAAGCGCACTTCGTGCGTGAAGTGTGCCTTTGGCACGATATGCGGAACACTTAACTTCACTTTGTGCCCTCGGCGCAATACTTCACTTGGGCGCAAGCCCAAACTTCACTGCGGCGCAGCCGCAACTTCACTTTTTATATACAATGCTACGCCTTGATTTATTTGCAAAAGTGTAATGTAATTAACAAAAACGCAAAAATACTTGAAATTTTGCGGTTTTTAGGGTATAATAAAAACAGATGACGAAAAAAACAGAAAACATGTAACTCTGTTGAACAGAAAGGAAAGAAAAATGGATCATTTTTTGGAGTTTTACGATCAAGTCCTTCATGCACTTGCAAAAATTACCGTACATACTCTTGAGATTATTGGCATTTGCATTGTTATCATTGGCTCTATCAAAGTTTTGCTCCGCTATTTCAAAATTTTTCGCAAAAAGGGTTCCGAGCGCCAAAATGCGGTCATCGCATTGGGCAGAAGCTTGTCTCTGGCGCTTGAATTCAAAATGGGTGCCGAAATTGTCAATACGGTTATTGTAAGAGAGCTCAAGGAGCTTTTGATCTTGGGCATCATCATCGTATTGCGTGCAATTCTCGCTATCCTCATTCACTGGGAAATCACCACCGAGGAAAAGGAAGAAAGAGCGCATGCCATTGCTCGCGAAGCCGCTCGCAAGAGAGAAGAGGAAGAAGAAAAAGAGCAAGAGGCAGACAAAAAAGTCTAAGCATTGTCTTTTCAACAAAAAAAGCACTTATCTAAATTAAACTGCTAAAATCGAAACAAAATGAAAAAACTGAGTTTCAAAAAACGCTTTTGGATTCCGCTTTGCGCGATCCTTCTTGCCACCCTCGCGCTTGCAATCCTTTACTTTGCAAAGATTTTACCCGAAAAAAGGGAAGAAGAAAAGCTGCAAGAGGCGGTTCGCGCCTATCGCGCCGCAAAGCTTGAGCAATACGAGCGAGAGAATGCCGCGTATGACGACTACGAGGTTGACGTTGCTTTTATCGGTGACAGTTTGACCGACGGCTACGATCTTGCCAAATACTATCCGCAATATGTCACGGCAAACCGCGGAATTGGTGGAGATACCACCTTCGGTCTTGAAGAACGCCTACAAGTGTCTCTCTATGACCTCAAACCAAAGGTTGTTGTCATGCTCATTGGAGCGAACAATATGGATTCGATGTTCCAAAACTACGAGTCCATTCTCCAAAGCTTGCAAGAAAATCTGCCCGAGAGCAAAATTGTTCTCCTGTCTCTTACCGCTATGGGCGGCGAGCATTGGGGGCGCAAAAATCAACTTGCCGCATACAACAACGTCTCCATCAAACTGCTTGCACAAAAGTACAATTTTGCTTTTGTCGATCTTTACAGCGCACTTTACGATGTCTCCATCGGTGAGGTTTATGAAGGATACACAATTGATGGCGGACACTTTACCCACGAGGGTTATACCGTTGTGACCGCGCAGATTACGCCTGTTCTCAAAGAGCTTTTGAGAAAATAAAGAAAAATATCCAAATGCCAAAAATCCAATCCTTTGGGATTGGATTTTTTTGCATTTTCATCTTGCATTGAAAAAGGAACTGTGTTATAATAATATTAACTATATTCATTTTACCACGTTTGTGGGGAGGTACGATATGTCAAAAGCAATCAACGCGCTCATCAATTTTATCGAAAAGAGTCCTACGGCTTTTCATGCCGTCGCATCTTGTGCCCAAATTTTGGAGGAGCAGGGCTACGCACGTCTTTGCGAGGGTGACGAATGGAAGCTTAAAGCAGGCAAGGGCTACTATCTTACGCGCAACCAATCCTCAATCATTGCTTTCCGTATTCCCACAGGAAAAGCGCGCAATTTTATGGTTGCGGCAAGCCACACCGATTCTCCTATGTTCAAGGTCAAGAGCGAGTCGCTCTCTCCCGCATTCGATCAATATATGCGCCTGAACACCGAGCCCTACGGCGGTACTATCTTTTCCACTTGGCTCGACCGTCCGCTCTCGCTTGCAGGCCGCGTCATTGTTTCAGATGGAGAGACAATTGAGGCGCGCCTCGTTAACTTTGAGCGTGATCTGCTTGTTATCCCCAACGTTGCCATCCATATGAAGCGAGACATCAACTCGGGCTGTGCTTACAACCCCGCAATCGACCTTTTGCCTCTGCTTTCGCAGGATGCCAAAGCAGACTTCAAAGCGCTACTGGCCACCGAGGCAGGTTGCAAAAAGGAAGAAATCCTCGGTTATGACCTCTACGTTTACAACCGCACTCCCGCAACGCGCATCGGTGCTGACGGGGAATTTTTCTCGGCACCTCGCATTGATAACCTGATGTGCGCATTCGGCACGCTTGAGGGCTTTATCAATAGCAAAAATAAAGATTCCGTTACTGTTTTCTATTCTGCCGATAACGAGGAAACAGGCAGCTCCACCAAGCAAGGCGCGGGCTCGGTATTCCTTTCTGATGTTATCGACCGCATTTGCGAGAGCTTTGACATTGACCGTCGCCGCGCGCTGGCGTCCTCGATGCTGCTCTCCGCCGACAATGCACACGCAAAGCATCCCAATCACCCCGAGCTCTGCGATGCGAAGAACGCGCCCAATATGAACGGGGGAGTGGTTATTAAGAATAACGCCGCACAAAAATACACCACCGATGCTATTTCCGCATCTATCTTCGGTGAAATGTGCGCAGAGGCAGGTGTTCCCACACAGCAATACGCCAACCGTAGCGATATGCCCGGCGGTTCTACGCTCGGTAGCATTGCAACAACTCTGACGCCTATGATCAGCGTTGATATCGGCATGGCACAGCTTGCAATGCACTCGGCATATGAGACCGCAGGAGCCAAGGATATCAATTACCTGATTGCGGCAAGCGAAGCTTTCTACAATGCAGAACTGACAGTTATGGGGGATGGACAGTACCGCCTGCAATTTCCGAGGAAAAAAGGAGCGCGCAAAAATGTATAAGATTGGCTTTGACAACGAAAAATATTTAGAGTTACAGTCGGAACATATCCGTCGCCGCATCGACCAATTTGGCGGCAAGCTCTATTTGGAGTTTGGCGGCAAGCTGTTCGACGATTTCCACGCATCTCGCGTTCTCCCGGGCTTTGCTCCCGACAGTAAGGTACGCATGCTGACCCAGCTGAAGGACGAAGCCGAAATCGTTATCGTTATCAGCGCATCGGATATTGAAAAGAACAAGGTTCGCGGTGACCTCGGTATCACCTACGACCTTGACGTTTTGCGCCTGATCGATGCGTTCCGTGCTTTGGGTTTGATGGTTGGCAGTGTTGTTCTCACCCGTTGGGGCGATCAACCTGCGGCAATCAAATTTCAAGCTCGTCTTGAATCCCTCGGAGTGCGCGTTTACCGCCACTATGAAATCGAAGGTTATCCCTCGGATATCGACCGCATCGTAAGTGATGAGGGCTACGGCAAAAACGATTATATCGAAACATCTCGCTCGCTTGTTGTTATTACCGCTCCGGGACCGGGAAGCGGCAAAATGGCGGTTTGCATGAGCCAGCTTTATCACGATAGCAAGTGCGGCATTCGCTCGGGTTATGCAAAGTTTGAGACCTTTCCTATCTGGAACCTGCCACTCAAGCACCCCGTCAACATGGCATATGAGGCAGCAACGGCAGACCTGAACGATATGAATATGATCGACCCCTTCCACCTGGAGGCGTACGGTCAAACCACAGTCAACTATAACCGTGACGTGGAGATCTTTCCCGTGGTAGATGCAATGTTCCGTCGCATCAGCGGTGAGTCTCCCTACAAGTCTCCCACCGATATGGGAGTCAATATGGCAGGCAACTGCATTGTGGATAACGATGCTGTTTGCGATGCCGCTAAAAAAGAGATTGTTCGTCGCTATTATGCAGCTCTGACACGTCAGCGCAAGGATAACGGTCCCAAAAACGAGATCGATAAGATCAAGCTTTTAATGCAAACTGCAAGCATTGATTTGGAGGGGCGTGGCGTATCTGTAGCTGCAAACGCCAAGGCAGAGGCAACGGGCAAGCCCGCAACCGCCATTGAATTGCCTGACGGAACCATCGTTACGGGCAAGACCTCGCGTTTGCTCGGCGCGGCTTCGGCGGCACTCCTCAACGCTCTCAAAACACTTGCAGGCATTGATGATGGCATTGATCTGATCTCGCCCGAGATCCTCGAGCCCATTACCAACCTTAAAGTAGGACTTCTTGGCAGTAAAAACCCGAGATTGCACCCCGATGAGCTGTTGATCGCGCTCTCTATTTGTGCGGTGCACGATCCCGTTGCCGCCAAGGCAACCGAGCAGCTCTCGCGTTTGCGCCATTGCGAAATGCACTCCTCGGTCATTCTTTCGGCAAGCGATGAGCATACCCTCAAAAAGCTTGGCATCAACCTGACCTGTGATCCTATTTACGAAACCAAAAAGCTTTACCACGGCTAAATTTGAATAACAGAAAGGAGCAACCCTATGGGAACCGTATACGATTATTTGAATTGGCGCGGCGATCTGAGCTTTCGGGCTGCTCCTTTTTGCGAGGTCGACAGTCTGATCCTCTCCATGCTTGCCTACGTCAACATGGAAGATATTGTCCCCGCTCCGGGCAGAAACGTGGAATTTCCATCTGTTTGGGCGGCGTCCAGAGAGTATTTGGAGCGTTATCCCGACCCCAAAAAGGCAAAAATGGGAGTTCTTATCCCAAAGGATATTATCAAAATGATGCGCGTCATGCGCTCGACAAAGCGTTTCGGCCCTCTTAAAATGTGCAACTTTGTCAACCTTATCGATCCCAAAACCGAGCTGCAATTTTCGGCAGTCACCTTTCTTTTGGGCAACGGAACTGCCGTTGTGACCTACCGCGGCACCGACGACACCCTCGTCGGCTGGAAAGAGGATATGAACATGTGCTTTTTGCCGGTCGTTCCCGCACAGATCAAAGCGGTGGAATACTTGGAGTCGGTAGCCAAAAGCCACACGGGCAAGCTCATTTTGGCAGGGCATAGCAAAGGGGGCAACCTTGCCGTTTATGCCGCAGTGCATTGTGACCCTGCTGTTCGCGAGCGCATTACGGCGGTTTACAGTAACGATGGCCCCGGCTTTGGCAAAAACATTTTGGATGATCCCGACTATCAACAGATCCGTCCGCGCATCTGCAACCTTGTTCCGCATTCCTCGGTCGTGGGAATGCTGCTTGAGCACGACGAAAACTTTACGGTCGTCAAAAGCCGCCAAAAATCCGGTCTTTTGCAGCACAACGGACTCTCTTGGGAGATCATGGGAAATTCCTTTGTTCACCTCAAGGATGTCACTCCCGATAGCCGCAAGCTCGACCGCACCGTTAACCAATGGATACGCGATATGACACCCGAGCAAAGAGAAGAATTTGCCGAGGCGGTCTATCAGCTTTTCTCGGTAGACGGAGCACAAACGCTCACCGATCTTGTAGCGGCGCGCAAAAAATGGTTTTCGCATACCAAAAAGCTTGACCCCAAGGTGCATGAAACCATACAAAAAATGTTCTCCGAGCTCATCGGCATTCATAAAGTCAGCAGAATTAAGGATTTCTTCCGCCACAATACCAATGAAGAGGGAACCGAAGAATAAAAGCGACCTGCTTATGCAGGTCGCTTTTATGATGTATTTTTAGTTTTTACCAAGCATAATGCGAATGATCTCGCGGTCGGTCTCCATCATGCCGTCGCGGGCAAGCTGACCGACATTGCGAATGGTGTTTTCAACGCCCTTGGTAACGATTCCGTCACCGCCAAAGAACTCGCGTCCCGATTTTGCCATCTCCCAGCCCATAAAGCCGGCTTCAACCGCCATTGCAATTTTAGCCGCGCAAGAGGGTTTGGCACCGTCGCAAATCGTACCCGAAAGAATGGCAACCGCATTGACGAGTGTGTGCGCGATCTCGTGGAATCTGCCACCCTCAAGATAGCAAATACCTGCACCCGAGCCAACACCTGCGCTAATGGCACCGCAGTAAGCCGAAAGACAGCCAATGCCTGTTTTTTGATGTACGGTAAGCAGATCTGCAACGATAAGTGCACGCAAAAGCTCTTCCTCGCTCTTGCCGCTCTCTTGTGCATACACAATAACGGGGACAGACGCCGTAATGCCTTGGTTGCCGCTCTCCGAAAGAATGCAAACAGGGAACTCACATCCACTCATACGTGCATCCGAGCCCGCGGCGGCATAGGCGCGTGCCTTATCCTTGATGCTGACGTTGCCATCCTTCAAAAGCAGTTGACCGATCGATGCACCGTAAGGATTGCGCAAGCCCTCCTCGGCAATGTCCATATTCATTTTGATCTGCCGCAAAAGATAGGGGCGCAGTTCGTCAAGCTCCACGCTGTCGGCAAACTCAATAATGCTCTCAACCGTCAAAAGGGAACGGTTTGCCGCATTTTTGGTGCTTGCGGCAAGAACCTCTTTTTGCACGTAACGGTCGATCACGTTCTTGCCGTTGCACTCTGCACGCACAATGTTGGTGTGGTAGCCCGAAATCTGCACGCGCGCGGTATTCTCTCCGCATCTGCCTGTTACCAAAAGGTCAAAGGTGCAGTTGGATTTCAGCTCCGATACACGAATGGGGGTTCTCTTCAAATAAGAGCGCAAAGAAATGCGGTCATCCTCGCCAAGCACCGACAAAAGCTCAAGTTTAAGGTCAAATCTGCCTGAAATAATCCCTGCCGCAACTGCCGCTTCAATGCCGTGCATACCGCCCGTTGCGGGAACGATAACGCTTTTGACGTTTTTGATGATGTTACCGCTCAGAGCGATCTCCACAGAGGTAGGAACGTCACCCAGAGCATCACGCATCAAGGCAGATGCATAGGCAATGGCAATCGGCTCGGTGCAACCCATTGCGGGCTGGAGCTCTTCGATCAGTATCGCTTGATATGTGCTGAAAATTTCTTTGGAAAGCATAAAATACAATTCCTTTCAGCAGAAAGCTCGCCAAAAGGCGAGCTTTTTGCAATTTAGTTCTTCGGGAAGCTGTCCTTCAGTCCTACAACACGGTTAAAGGTGCCGGGATTCTTGGTATCCTTGCAGAAGTAACCGGTGCGAACGAATTGGAATCCTTCGCCGGGCTTTGCATCGGCCAAGGAGGGCTCAACAACCGCACCCTCGAGCTTGGTAAGAGACTCGGGATTGAGGAAATCGAGATAGGTCTTGCCCTCGGGAACGTCAGCGGTGTTCTCAATGTTGAACAAACGGTCGTAGAGCATAAAGGTTGCGGGAACGGCATATTTAGCAGAGAGCCAATGAACGGTACCCTTGATCTTGCGGCCGTCAGCGGGCATGCCGTTGCCGGTTTCCAGATCAGCGGTTGCGTGAATGCACTTGATAGAGCCGTCTTCGTTCTTTTCAATGCCTGCATACTTGATGATATAGCCGCCCATCAAACGAACCTCGCCGTCGGGCTTGAGGCGGAAGAACTTGGGAGGCGGAACCTCTGCAAAGTCGTCGGCATCAATAAAGATCTCACGTGTCATAGGAACGTTACGTGTGCCGAGCTCGGGCTTTTGCGGATGGTTGGGCAGGGCAATCATTTCTTCCTTATCCTCGGGGTAGTTGTCGATCACTACGCGAATGGGGTTGGCAATACCTACACGGCGCAGAGAGTTTTCATTCAGATCGTTGCGAACGCAGGCCTCGAGCTGACGAACGTCAACGGTGTGGTCGGTGTTGGTAACGCCTGCTTCACGAACGAATGTGAAGAGCGCAGCAGGTGTGTAGCCGCGGCGGCGCAGACCGCACAAAGTGGGCAAACGGGGGTCATCCCAACCGTCAACGTAGCCCTCCTCTACGAGCTGACGCAAATAACGCTTGGACATTACGGTGTAGGTAATGTTCATGCGGCCAAATTCCCATTGGTGGGGCTTTTGAACAAAGCCGATCTTATCTACAACCCAGTCATAAAGGGGACGGTGGTTGCGGAACTCGCTGGAGCAGAGGGAGTGTGTAATACCCTCAAGTGCATCTTGAATGGGGTGTGCAAAGTCATACATCGGGTAAACGCACCATTCGTCACCTTGGCGGTGATGGTGAATGTGCTTGATGCGGTAAATAACGGGGTCACGCAGATAGGGGTTGTCCGACGAGGGGTCGATCTTTGCGCGCAGAGTGCGTGCACCGTCGGGGAACTCACCGTTTTTCATACGCTCAAACAACTCGAGATTTTCCTCAACCGTTCTGTTGCGGTAGGGGGATTCCTTAGATGCCTGAGAGCGGTCGGTGCCCTTATAATCGGCAATCTCATCCTTGGTCAGGTCGCAAACGTAAGCATCGCCCTGCTTGATGAGCTGAACGGCAAACTCGTAGCACTTTCCAAAGTAGTCCGAGCCGTAATAAACACCGCCCGTGGGGGTAGCACCCAGCCACTCGAGGTCCTCACGAATAGAACGAACAAACTCATCCGATTCCTTTGCGGGGTTGGTGTCGTCATAGCGCAGATTAAACAGACCGTTATACTTATTGGATACGTCGGTGTTGATGCAAATTGCCTTTACCGAGCCGATGTGAAGGTAACCGTTGGGCTCGGGCGGAAAACGGGTGTGGATCTTGAGAGAGGGATCTGCCTCAAGGTCACTGTCAATAATGTCAAGAATAAAATTTCTTTCAAGTTCTGCCATAGTATTCAAACCTTTCTTTTATCAAAGGGTAGCGATCATATTTTCGATGCGGCAAACGGTCTCATCCTTGCCGAGGATCTGCATAACGGTGTAGAGGTCGGGGGCATTCATTTTGCCCGTAACCGCAACGCGCAAGAACATACTTACGTCTGCAATGCTGCCGCCAAAGGCCTCGGGCTCTGCCTTATATGCCTTCATATCGTCGGCGTAGCCGATCTCGCGTGCAACTGCCTTGACCTTTTCAAACCAAGTATTCATATCGTCGGCCATATCAAAGGTGAGAAGGAACTTCTCAAGTGCTGTCTTGATATCTGCCTTGTCGAACTTCTCGTCGTATTGATCCTCAAGGACGAAATCAAAGAAGAATCCCATATAGGGCTTGGCATCTGCCCAAGTAGCCAAATCCTTGCGGGGCTTCTTGCCGCCGCGGCCAATGGCAAGAATGGCAGTGGCATAAGCAGGATCAGCAGAGAGCTTGTCGGCAAAGTCCGGATCAAATTCTTTGGCCCAGTCTAACAGAAGACTGTAGACCTGATCGGCACTCATGCGTGACAGTACATTTTTGGATACATCTACCAACTTGGCAAAATCAAATAAGCCACCAGCAGGATTCAGCTTTTTAGGACTGAATTTGAAATCGTCAATGTCTGCATCCGGGTTTGCACGCCGCCAGTCTTCAAAGTTAGAGTTCAGCAGCGTCAGAAGATATTCCCGAACGGATTCCACGGGGAAACCTTCTGCTTTGTAGTAGGTCAGGGCGCTTTCGGGGTCCTTACGCTTGGAGAATTTGCGTTTAGTTGTACCATCCATCTTCATCAGTGTTCCAATGTGTACATACTTGGGCAGCTTGAAACCCAGAGCCTTAAACAGCTGAATGTGGAAAGGAAGCGTCGCCATCCACTCGTCACCGCGGACAACATGGGTGGTCTTCATCAGATGATCATCCACCGCGTGGGCAAAGTGATAGGTGGGAATGCCATCGGACT
>JAZORZ010000034.1:0-2584 GCA_045656885.1 Eubacteriales bacterium | reverse complement strand
AGATTCATCCATTGCACCGCAGAATTATAACCGAGCCGCTCCGCATCCTCGCGTTTGAGAGAAAAAATTAATCCCCACACGTTGCCTGAATGATTGTTGATCGTTTCTTCAATCTGAGAAAGATTGATCGCAACACCTTCGTCCGAAAACAATCCGTTCGAGCCTTTTCGCTCATTGATATAATCAGCCATACCGCTTCGCAGAAGTTCAACGCCATCGCGCGTGGCAATATATTTTGCGTACGCACCGCGCTCTCCCTTGCCTGCTTTTCGTCCGGGCTTGTAGTACGGTGCTTTGAATATTAATCTTGCCATTGGGGATTATCCTCTCCTGATATAAGATCTGCCACGCTTACCTTACCGTTTGTTTCCTTTACATGTTGCACGGCATGACGACGGATCTGTTCAACAAAATCTTTCTCATACACATAGCGACCGTCCTCGAGTATGATTCGCGCGAGCACGTTCTGCTCCACCGCCATCTTGAAAAGAATTCTTGCGAGGCGATCCTCGGTGTCACGAAGCTTTGCGCTGAACACAGATTCGAGTGCCGGAGTTAAGAATTTCTCCGTGCTTTCGATGTTCAACCACTCGAGATAAAAATCAACCGCATCTCGAATAAATTCATTTCGCGAGATTCCAAGCTCGGCACTTTTTTCTTCGCATCGTCGTAATTGATCCTCAGTAAATCTGATTCCTGTTGAGCCCATGGCTTTGTTATTTTTGTTTTTCATACTTAGTTACTCCTTATATTTTTTGATTATTGGGCGGAGAGTTCCAAAACCTTACCAAATCTTGAAGAGACACGAAACACCTCTCTCTACTGTTGGATGCTTTTTTGAAAAAGCCTTGTAAACTCTCCGCTTTTTCGTCCGCTCGGCGTTGCCGTGCGGTGTCATAACGTCGTGAAGCGACACGGCTTTATCCTGCTTCATAATCGGACGGCGTTAAACCGCCCGATTTCTGTGCTTTTCATCGTATTTTGCGAGTGCTTCTTCAGCTCTTCTCCGTGCCGCTTCTGCGTACAACCGTTTCATCTGAATTTCTTCATAGTAATCGATCGCTTCCTGAATCGGACGGATGGTATATTTCAAAGTACCGTTGTGAGCTTTGCCTGACTTGGTTCTCACCATCGTCCACTCGGTAATTATCAACCGCTTCTTTTCAAGCGACTGCACATACTTTCTAACGGTATTGACACTCATACCAACCGCCGATCCAATTGTTTTATATCCGGGATAGCATTGAAAGGTTTTTCTGTCCTCGCAGTACATGAGATACAGGTACACGAGAATTTCTCCTCCATCTAAACCCAAATTGAAAATCACATTCGGCACGGGAAAGAACTTGTCCGAAGCTTTTTGCTTATTTCCGTAGTACATCAATCGTCGAGTATCACATCATAATAACGATCATCTTCAAAGATCTCGCCGTACTCATCAACTGTCATCAGCACCCAATACAGATCGATCGCATTGAGTTCCTTTTCAAGAAACCAACCGCGTTCTTCTTTTTCTTTAAGGTATTCCTCGAGCTTATCAACATTAAGGCGTTCCATCATTCGCACCTGCACAATCTCATGCTCGATTGGAACATCTTCGATCACCAAATCCTCGTTGCTCCAAAGATAATTGATCGCCGCCTTCGCATGAGGAACAAACCACATGCCGGGATACTTTTCATCGAGATACTCAAAGCACCTATCCGCAATTTCATAAAATTTCAATTCGTAATCCTGATTCATCTTTTTGTTTTCCTTTCTACATAATTTTCAATCCATGCCTTGAGATCTTCTCTTGGCACAATAAATCTTTTGCCGATACGGACAGAAGGAAAATCCTTCTCATGCATCAGCTCATACGCACTTGATATTGAAACACCAAGCACCTTTGCAACCATCTCCGCATTTAAGAACAGCGGAAGTTCATCATAATTTTTTGTTTCTGATAGTTTCAATTTGTTACCTTACTCTTTCTTTTTTAATTTTTATTCTGCATTGTTGATTTTGATTTTTAATAATAGCTACATTTGCAACACTCCTTTCTCTTCATTCCTACTTTTAAGTTCCGCGAGCAAAACAAGATCACCTCCTTTCAATTTTTTTAACGACTAATTTTGGATATAAAAAAGCCGTTACATTTCGAGCAAACAAAAGACAGATATCACGATTGATACCTAGTTTCGTTGGCTCGCTATGTAACGGCTTGCGCCTAGATGCGTGCACTTACACAATCTTTGGTGTTGTATGAATATTTAATTTTTGGGCAATACTATAATGGGAAAGTCTTGCCATTTATGTTTGGAGCATGATTATACCACAGCTTTTTCCGAATGTCAAGGCCTATTGGAAAAAATTTTTAAGTGTGCACTCCATAAGCATTTTATTCGAACCCTCTGCATGCTCGACAAAGGGAGTCTTGAAATCCGATTGTCTAAACCGCTTGGGGGGTTCGAATATATGCTTTTTGCTTGAACTATTCACATTTTTGTGGTATAATGTATCTACAAGCCTCGGCTTGAATATTTTTATCGGAGTGTGCTTTTTGAAAAACACCAACACATTGGAGATTGTATTGTAAACGAGA
>JAZORZ010000033.1:0-4210 GCA_045656885.1 Eubacteriales bacterium | reverse complement strand
CCAAAACACCCCCCGGGCCCGGCCAAGCCGTCCCTGCGGGTTTTATTCGGTTATCAATCCAAATTTACCATAGAAGCGTGTCTTGCATAATTGAAGGAAAGACTTACGCCGGCATCAAAACCGCCAAAGGGAAGGAGCTTTTCTTCAAGCTCTTCAATGCGGTCGATCTTGCCGTTGACGTATGCGAGAATACGCGCGCGGCATGCCTCGGTGCGGCGAATGACACCGCCAATGCGACGGTCTTGTACCTCAAAGCCGTGGGGCTTGTTGTCGGTCATCCATTGCTTTTCAAATGCTTTGACAAAAATGTTCAAGCGCTTGATGACCTCGGAATAATCTTTTTCTGCCAGCTCGCGGAGTGTTTCTTTGTCGCCTGCTTCGTAGGCGCGGCGTGTACGCAAGCCGAGCTCGTATTTGATTTCAAGCACGTCACAAAGCTTTGCGGCAGCATCAAAAACATAGCCGTATTTGCGCGTTTTCTTTGCGGTCGCGCTCAAGTTCTTGGAGATCTCGCCGAACTTTGCTCCTGCACCAAGAGAAACGCTGTAATCGAGAAAATCGTTGAAATAATCGGAAAGCAGCATATATTTTGCAGGGTTCTTGGGGTAGCTCGTGTACTCAACGATGTGGTTGGGCAGATCAATTTCCATAAACTCGTCGTAGTCAACGCCAAACATTCTCTTAAACTTTGCCTTGATCAGTGCCTCGTCGGTGTTGCCCTTGGCATACTCGGAGAGATAGAACAGGGAAGGCAATTGCGAGAAGTGCGAGCACTCACCGCCGTTGTCGCCCCACATGGTAAAGAAGACGTTTTTGATCTTCTTCTCGCGGCAGGCATCAAGAGCGGGGAGCATCGATTTGAGGGTGTAGCGGTTGCTGGGAATCATACCGATCCAGCTCCAAGCGCCGCCCGCAAACCAAGTGTTTTTGGAGAGCTGTCTGTGGTTGTCAAACATATCGGCATAGCCCTCTCGTCTTGTGGTCCAATAGTCCCAAAAAACGGGAATGACCTCGGGCGGGAATGCCTCAACCACTTCTTTGGGCATTTCGCACTTGGGAATGTAATATTTGCCGTTGTTCCAAGAGCGGAAGAACATATCCGACCAGATCATCACCTCATAATCATACTTCTTTGCGATCTCGCAAACGCGCGCGAGGTGACGCTTGATAATGGTGTTCACGGGCTCGTAGCCGTGAATGTCGAGGTGCTTGCCACGGCCGAGATTGAATGCCTCATCCATACCGATGTGAATGCGCTTGGAGCGGAAGCACTCGGAAAGCGAGGAGAACATGTGGTCGATAAACTCATAGGAACGCTCGTCGTCAGTCAAAATAACGTCGCCCATGTCGGTGGGGAACTTGCCCCAACGGGTAGCGGCGGTCAGGTGCGCGAGGGTTTGAATGCAGGGAATGACCTCAATGCCCATCGAGGCACCGAGATCGTCAATTTCTTTCAGTTCTGCCTTGGAGTAGCGACCTCTCATATAGCCAAAGTAGGGCTCACCGTCTACCTCGTAGGTGTCCTCGGTGTAAAGGAACACGCAGTTGTAGCCCATCTTTTTGAGCAGAGGGAAGAAGCGTTTGAGTCCGTCAATGCTCATTACCGCATTGCGCGACATATCGATCATAACGCCAAAGGTGTTGTAGTTTTTCATATGTATTCTCCTTGTTTTTTGTAGAGATATTTTTTAGCTTTTGATAGCAGTTTCACACAGCAAATAATCCTTCACGTCATCAACAAATTGGTTACCGCAGCGTGAGAGCTCGCCCATGACGCGGTTGATGCCGCGCTCGCTCTTGTACCAATTTTCCTTTGTGATGCCCGAGCAGTTGATGGGGCAGACCTTGAATTCGACCTCGGGGAACGCCATTTGATAAAGCATCAAACAACGCCGCGCGTGGAACTCCTTGCAAACGATGAGCGCGGTCTTGATTTTGATACCGTTCTCGTCAACGAGCTTGCGCGAAAGGAAGGCATTGTCGCGCGTGTGCCGTGCCGTATATTCGGCAAGAATGGCCTCTCGCCCAACACCGTTTTTGGTCAGGACGTCCACAAAAAATTCGCTCTCTGAGGTGTACTGACCCGTATAAATATCCGCTTTGTCGGCAACGCCCGGCCAAGAGTCCCACCGTGTGCCCATCGCGCCCGAGGGAATGATCCATTTGGCGTATCCCTCACGATAGAGCTTTGCGGCGTATTCGGGCTGTTGGGGGTGCATACCGCCGGGCAGAAAGATCACGTCTGCCGCCACGGGCATATCACTCACAAATATGTAGTTTGAGATGTCTGTGATAATTCGGTTTGTCACAAGCGTTCTCCTTTGCTTCGTTTTCGTCCGTTTTCTCCATTATATCACAAAAAAACGGAATAGTAAATAGAATGGCGTCATTTTTTGAAAATATTGTAGGGGCGATTCACGAATCGCCCGCCTTAAAACACAAGAGAACGAGAACGGGCGATTCGTGAATCGCCCCTACGAGTGTCGTTTTTGAGAACAATAAACCTTGACAAACGCTGATTCGATATGCTATAATAAACCCGACAAAATCCCACAGGGGGTACATATGACACAAAAGCAAAAAAAAGAGCGCCTCTCGCAGATCGTCGAAGCACTTAAAGAAATATATCCCGAGGCACTCTGCGCCCTCGAATGGGGCGGAGAGCCGTGGAAGCTCCTCATTATGGGGCGTCTTTCGGCACAGTGCACCGATGCGCGCGTCAACTTGGTCTGCCGCGAGCTGTTTGCCGCCTACCCGACGCCCGAAGCGATTGCAGCAGCGAGCGTGGAAGAGCTCGAAGAATACATCCGCCCGTGTGGGCTTTATCACGTCAAATCGCAAAACACAAAGGATGCGTGCGCTATGCTCGTAAACGAGTATAACGGCATTGTGCCCGACACGATGGAAGAACTGCTGAAATTCCCCGGAGTTGGTCGAAAGGTAGCCAATCTGCTTCTCGGTGACCTCTACCAAAAAGGTGGCGTGGTTGCCGACACGCACTGTATGCGCATTTGCGGACGGTTTGGCATGTACCGCGAGGGACTCAAAGACCCCGTGCAGGTCGAGCGCATCCTCACCCCTCTCCTCGAACAAAAAGAAATCTGTGATTTCTGTCACCGCATCGTGCAATTCGGCAGAGACACCTGCACCGCCCGCAATCCAAAATGTGATGAATGTCCCATCGCACACCTGTGCGAGCATGAGAAGGGGAGATAACAAAATGACACTCGAGCAACTAAAATATAGCAAATGCCCATCCTGTAAAAAGCACGGCATAACAGCATTTTTTAAGAGCGGAAGATATACTTACAAACTAACCTGCAAACATTGTTCCAAAAAATTCAAAATCAATAGTGCATTGAATGTTTTTGCGCACATTGGTATTGGCATATTTGTTGGATTGATTGCTGTTTTTGTAAATGATTACATCATACCAGTGCCATTATGGTTTTGGGGGATTGTTGCCATAGCTTTGTTAGGTTGTTTTCAATATTTTGCTCCGCTTGAAGAGGTCGAAGCCTCTGAATTGCGCTTCGATGAGCAAGACAAATCGAAAGAATAAAAATAAGTATTCAATCTTGCCCTTGTTATTCCAACCGAAACAATAGTAAAACGGGAACATCGCTTGGTGCTCCCGTTTTGCTTTTTTTATTCATTCACCACTTTAATCTGACACATCTTCATCGCTTCAAGTGCGTTTTTGTGGCTTGCGGGGGTAACGCCGGCACAGCATTTTGCATCGACCGTGACGGGCACCTCGGGGAAGGCGGCTTTGATGAGCATTGCGTTGGAAATGACGCAGATGTCGGTGCAAAGTCCAATCAATTCAACGCTTTCAAGGTCGTTCGCTTTTTGCAAAAGATGGACGAGTGCCGTCGAGCCAAAAGTGGGCTTGTCGATTGCCTCGGTCTTGCGAAGAACTTCAAGCGAGGGATGAATCTGCCAGCCGTTCGTATCTTTGATGCAATGCTCCACGGGTAGGTTACGACCTTCTTGTGTGGAAAGATAATCGGGCGTATGCGTGTCTCTTGTAAAGAGAACCGTGCCATCAAAATTTTCGATTTTCTCTTTGACGTAGGGCAAAATTGCCACCGCCTCGGCAGTTCCGAGAGCGCCGTCAATAAAATCGTTTTGCATATCTACAACAATCAAATACTTCATTTGCTTTCTCCTTCCGCATTTGTTTTGGCTTGTGTGCTTGCCTTTTTGC
>JAZORZ010000032.1:0-11810 GCA_045656885.1 Eubacteriales bacterium | reverse complement strand
TACTATTTTTTTAGCTTTGTACTTCTCTCTTGTTGTTCAATTTTCAATGACCGTGTGTCTCCGCTTTGCGCGGCGACTTTGATATTATACCACATCAAATCCCCTTTGTCAATACCTTTTTTGAAAGTTTTTTCAATTTTTCGATATTTTTTTGCAGTTTTTTGATGGGATAGCGCCCGAATGGGCAACTTTTGATATTATAGCACCAACTTCCCCGTTTGTCAAGAGGTTTTTGCAAAAAAATCAATATTTTTTATATTTTTTCTTTTCTCATTTTCTTCCACATTTTTTGATTTTGAACTTGACTTTTTCCCCTCTTGGGACTATAATATAGGAAGTAAAAATGGGAAAGGGGGCATCGTTATGGCGATTGCATCAAAAAAGACCCACAAGGACTTGACTGAAGGCAATATTCTTACACAAATTATTCTGTTTGCACTACCCCTGATTGCAACTTCGGTGTTGCAGTTGCTCTTTAACACAGCGGACACCATTGTGGTTGGCCGTTGGGGTGGCGAGACCGCGGCAGACCGCGAGATCGCTTTGGCGGCGGTTGGTTCTTGCGGCGCAATTATCAACCTGGTTGTAAATATATTTTTGGGACTCTCGGTCGGTGCGGGCGTATGTGTTGCACACGGCATTGGAGCAAAGGATTTTTATACGGTAGAAAAGACCGTACATACTGCCGTTTATACCGCTCTCATTGGCGGTATCCTCACAACAGCGGTTGGATTGCTCTTTACTCCTCAGTTGCTTGGCATGATAGGCGTTGAAAAGTCTATTCTCCCTGAAGCGATCCTTTATATGAGAGCATATTTTTGCGGCATGCCCGCAGCACTCCTTTATAACTACTGTGCGGCAATGCTCCGCGCATCGGGTGACACCGCGCGTCCCCTTGGATTCCTCTCCATTGCGGGTGTAGCAAACGTTATTTTGAACTTGATTATGGTTTTGGTCTTCAAAACCGGTGCGCTTGGCGTTGGTGTTGCAACGGCGGCTTCCAACTGGATCTCCTGCACACTGATCATTCTGTTTATGCTCAAAACCGAAGGCCCTTGCCATCTCGATGTTAAAAAGGTAGCCATTCACAAGGAACCCTTCAAAAAGATCCTTACAATCGGTCTTCCTGCAGGCATTCAAGGATCGCTTTTCTCTATCTCAAACGTTATCATTCAATCGGCTCTGCAATCCTTCCAAAGCGCAACAGTTGTTGCCGGTCACACGGCTGCCGCAAATCTGCAGGGTTACATTTACACCACGATGAACTCCACTGCGCAATCCTCAATGAACTTTACCGGTCAGCACGTGGGCGCGCGAAAGTATAAGCGACTCAAAACGGTTGTGCTTTGGCACTACCTCATCGTCTTTTTGGTTGGTGCAGCAACAGGACTTGCCGCTTACTTGGGCGGACGCGGACTGCTTGGCATCTACACCCCCGGAAACGAAGCGGCTATTGATATTGGTATGATCAGCTTGACGCTGATTGGTCTGCCCTACTTCCTTTGCGGATTTTTGGACGTTGGCAGCTACACCATGCGCGGCTTTGGTAAATCGGTGGGGCCCACTGTTATTTCGCTTATCGGTGCGTGCGTCTTGCGCATCGTTTGGATCTACACCGTATTCTATCCCTTCTATCCCGATAACATTGCGGTTCTTTACCTCTCCTACCCCATCACCTGGACGGTAACCGCAATTGCTTACGTTCCTATGATCATTCGCGAATTCAGAAAACACCGAAACGACGATATTTCTCAAATTACAGAAGAACCGATCACAGAATAAAAAACAGCGCAGACGTGCTTGGCACGTCTGCGCATTTTGCTTATTATTAATTAATAGAAGAAAATCAATCGAATTCAGGGAAATCGATTTCAACCTCGCGACCGAGCTCTGCGGATTTTGCGATACCGTCGATGATAGCTTGGTTACGCAGAATTTCGAGAGAGGAAACGGGTGCGGGACGGTTGTACTTGATGGCATCGAGGAAGGTACGGATCTTGAGATCGAACAGCTCCCATCTGGTTTGGATAACAGGAATGGTGGTTTGAGTCTGCTCACCGCATACCTCGTGGTACAGGGTCATAGGACCGCCAACAGAGCCGTTCCAGCACTCGGTGGAAGGAATACGGAGACCACCCTTGGTACCCAAAATAAGGGTATCGCCTGCGGTGTCCATGTTCATTGCCCAAGAAATGCGGAAGTCGAGAATAATGTCGCCTTCGAGACGTACAAATGCTGCTGCGAAGTCGTCAACCTTGAACTTTTCTGCATATTCGGGGTGGTGGGTCTTTACGTAGTTGGAGTAGTTGGGGTCGGTGCCGAAGAAGTTGGACTTGTAGCCCGAAACGGTCAGGGGCTTGGGATTGCCAACTGCGTTGAGAACCATATCCAAGGAGTAGCAACCGATATCACCGAGTGCGCCGAGACCTGCGGTCTCGTCCTCGATGAAGGTGGTGCCGTAAGGCGTGGGGATACCGCGACGGCGGCCGCCGCCGGTTTGAATGTAATAGATCTTGCCGAGAACGCCGCTCTGGCAGATCTTTTTGATCATCTTCATGTTCGCGTCCATTCTGGGCTGATGGCCGATGGAGAGAACCTTGCCGCTTGCCTTCTCTGCCTTGATAACCTCAACTGCCTCGTCAAGGGTTACGGTGAAGGGCTTTTCGAGAAGAACGTTGATGCCTGCGTTGAGGCAGTCGATAGCGGGTTGTGCGTGTTGGCGGTTGTAGGTGCAGATAGAAACTGCATCCAAGTTGAGGGACTTATCCTCGAGCATCTCCTTGTGAGATGCGTAGTCGGTCTTAACGCCTTCAACGCCGAACTTTTCAAAGAATTTCTTTGCCTTGCCGGGAATGAGGTCAGCGCCCGCAACGATATCTACGTCGGGTTGCTTGAGGTAAGATCTGATGTGCGATTCTGCAATCCAGCCGGTACCAATGATACCTACGCGCATTCTTCTGTTAGTGTCAATCACTTGTTTTTCTTGGTTTTGCTTGAAATCATCCAATCCCATTGTTAAAATCCTCCGTTTTATAATTCGTTACGGCTACTCAACAGCCAATAGTTTTCAGGTAAGCGCGGCTCTTTGCGGCGCATTCCATGGGGGTAAGCCCCATAGAGGGGTTATCCTGTTCAACAACTACCCATTCTGCTCCGGCATCTTCTGCCGCCTTGAGAATGGACGGGAAATCCTGCTTGCCACTGCCAACAGGGCGGAACTCAAATTTTTGAGGTGCGGGCTCGGCTTTCTTTTCAATGCCGATCAGCTCATACATATTCTCAGACTTGGAGCCGGCGAAGTCTTTAAGGTGTACCACAGGGGAACGACCGCTATACTTGCGCAGATAGTCGGAGGGGTTCTCACCGCCTACGTTTACCCAGCACATATCCAGCTCGGTTTGGAGCAGATCTGCGGGAACGCTATCATAGAGAATATCGAGAGCATATTTGCCATCGATCTTCAAAAATTCAAAATCGTGGTTGTGATAAAGCAGAGTCATGCCCAGCTTTTTTGCAACGCCGCCAAGCATTTCAACGTTCTTAATAACGTCGTTGAAGTTAGGGGTGCCGGGACGGTACTCGGGGGTGAGGTAAGGAACGGCTACGTACTTGCAGCCAATGGTGGCATACTGACCGAGAACCCCCTCGGGATCCTTTACCATATCGAGGTAAGGAACGTGAGCGGAGATTGGAACAAGACCGAGCTCCTCACACATATCGCGAACTGCCTCGGGAGTGTGACCGTAAAGGCCTGCGAACTCAACGCCGTCATAGCCCATCTCTTTGATCTTAGCAAGCGTTCCGCGAAGATCGGCGGATGCGTCACCTCTTACCGAATAGACTTGAATTGCTACGGGGAAAGACATATCTTTTTACTCCTTTTCGTTTGCTGTAAAATATAAAAAGGGTTCTATAAGATAATTATAAGACAAATCGTGCGGTTTTTCAAGACATTTTTTAAGAAATATAAGACAAATATTGCTATCAGTTGTTTGCGAGAAGCTTCAAAAGTGTTTCGTCTGCGCAAATGATGACAAAAATGTGCTCACCGTGGGTATTCATCTCCACAAGGTAGCGATTTTCATCAAACAAAATGCCCGTGTAGGTGTAAACCGTTTGCTTTTCTTTTTTCCAACTCGGGTCAAGCAACGTAACCGAAACAATGTCCTCAACACCAACGCGGCACACCACCGTTTTGCGGCGGCTGTAATGCTCGGTGATGATGAAATCGGTCTTTCCTTCTTCATTCTCCACAAGCTCATAAGAGTAAGAGCGCAGGACATACATGGAAACGATCAAAATACAACCGGCAAGAGAGCCGACACCGAGAATTTGAACAAGCCCCGGAACGGGAACACCCGGGAATTGCGAGGCAACGTAAAGAGCCACGCCGAGCGCGACCAGAAACCAAGCCAAGAGCTTTTCTTTCTTCTTTTGAAATTTTGGATGGTATAAATACATTGGAAATTCTCCTTTTTACTTCCCTACGCAAAAATGCGAGAAGATGTGGGAAACGATATCTTCGGAGACCGCTCTGCCGTCAAGCTCGGCAATGGCCTGCATTGCCGCCTCACAGTCGCTGCAACAAAGCTCAACAGGCAAACCGTAAGCCAATCCCTCGCGGGCGCGCTTGATCGCCTCAAGAGCCGCAAGAGCCGCTCCCTTTTGGCGGGCGTTGGTCAGGACGGTATCCTTCTTTGTATCGAGCTCACCGTTGATAAAGCAGGACTCCACAAGTGCGGAAAGCGCATCAATCCCCTCTCCCCCTTTGGCGGAAAGCGTAACGGTGTGCGAGAAATGCGAGGTATAGAAGGTTTCCTCTTGGATGCCGAGGTCGGATTTGTTAATAACTGCGATCACCGTGGCATTCGTGCCCGAAAGCGACTCTGCAAGTGCCTTATCCGCGTCATCAGGGATGGCAGAGCCATCGAAAACTGCCAAAATCAATTCGGCATCTTCAAGGGCCCGGCGAGCGCGGTCAATACCGATCTTTTCAACAAGATCATCCGTCTCGTGCAAGCCCGCCGTATCGAACAGACGGAGCGTGACACGACCGAGTGCGGCGGTTTCTGTCAAGACGTCGCGCGTGGTACCCTCTACGTCGGTAACGATTGCCGCCTCTTTTCCCAGAATAAGATTATAGAGCGAGCTCTTGCCTACGTTGGGCTTGCCGCAAATAACCGTGGGAATGCCCTCGGCAATGGCGTGACCCGTGCGGTAGGTATCAAGCAGCTTTTCGATGCGCGCAGTACATTCGGCAAGAGATGCTTCCATTTCTTCGCGGCTCATCTCTGCCAGGTCCTCGTCGGGATAGTCGATCTTTGCATACACAGAGGAAAGAACCGCACACAATGCGTCATAGATCTCGCGGCATTTGCGCTCTACGCGACCGTCGGTGCCTGCGTGTGCCAGCGTCAACTGCTCGCGCGTTTGTGCCTCTAACAGGTCGCCAAGTGCCTCGGCTGCAGAAAGCCCCATTTTGCCGTTGAGGAACGCACGGCGTGTAAACTCTCCTGCCTCTGCGGCGCGTGCACCTGCTGCAAGGCAGGCAGTCAGCACCGTTTGCGTCAAGAGTACGCCGCCGTGACAGCAGATCTCAACGGTATCCTCGCCCGTGAATGATGCGGGGGCGTGAAAAACCGTTGCAAGACCGCTGTCGATCTCGTTCCACTCCCCCCTGTCATCGGGGGCATAGATCGAGCCGAAAACAGCTGTACGGGGGGCATATTCGGATAGTTTTTTTCCGCTTTTTGGCAAGAACACTTTTTCGCAGATCGAAACGGCATCAGAGCCGGAAATGCGCAACAGGGCGACACCGCCCTTTCCTCTTGCCGTACTGATGGCGGCAATGGTATCTCCAATAAACATACTCTACCTCACTAAAAAATCGGGGAGAGTGAACCTGGCACTTATCGGGTTCCCTCTCCCCATCATGCGCCGAGCGCAGGATTTTGTTGAATTATTCTTCGGCTGCTACTGTCTTGCTATCGTCGAGGAACATAACAACGCGGCGGTTGTTCTCAGAGCCGATAGAGTTGGTGGAAACGCCCTGTACGTGTTGAACCTCGGAGTGAATGATTCTTCTCTCATAGGGATTCATGGGCTCAAGCATAACGCTCTTTTTGTACTTAACTACCTTTGCAGCCATGCGGCGAGCGAGTGCGCGCAGAGTTTCCTCGCGCTTTGCACGGTAACCCTCAATATCGAGAGTAACCTTAACGTACTCATGCTTCTCGCCCTTGATCTTCTTGTTTGCTGCAAGGTTTGCAAGGTATTGGAGAGAATCCAGAGTTTCACCGTGGTGACCGATGAGAAGGCCTGCGCCCTCACCGTCAACAGTGATGAGAACATCGTCGTTATTGCCTTCCTTCTTTGCAACGGTCAGGTTGAGCTGCATATCGGCAACAACCTGCTCGATGAAAGCGAGTGCGATGTCAGCACCGCCGAGGGTGTAGGTAGCAGATACCTTTGCCTCGGTAGCACCGATGCCGAGGAAGCCGCGCTTACCCTCTTCAAGTACTTCAAATTCAATATTTTCAACAGCTACGCCAAGCTCGGCAGCAGCTTTTTCTTTTGCTTCTTCAACGGTTTTAGCCGTTACAATCAATTCCTTTTTCATGATTTATATTACCTCATTCGTTGTTCGTAGTATCGTCGGTCTTGGTCTCGTCCTTGGAGTTCTCTTCTTCGGATGCGGTTTTTTCTTCGGCCTCATCCTTGCGCTCGTCCTTCTTCAAAGTGATTTTGCCAAAGGGGAGCTTTTCGGATCTTTGGGCAGCCGCTTCCTTTTCCTGCTTTTCTTTTTCTTCAAGCAAAGCTTTGCGTGCAAGACCGCGCTCACGGGTATCTTCAAAGTCCTCATCGTCGATATAGTGCAGAGAACGTACGGCTCTTACCTCACCGGAGGATTGGGATTTGTTGATCTTCTTTTTGGTTTTGCCTGCCATTTCGCGCTCTGCTGCCTTGTAATCCTCTTCGGTAAACTTGGGCAGGGGCATAAGGCGGGACATAATGAAGGACTTGAGCAAACCAACCCAGCTACGGAACGCCCAATATACACCGATAACGGCAGGAACTGCCAAGGTGAAGAAAGCGGACATTGCGGGCATGGTTACGTCCATCATGGTGTTGGAGCAGGCCTGCTGTCTTGCATCGATGCCCTCGTTGGTAGCGGGCTGATACATAAACTTGCGGTTGAGCTTAGACGAGAAGAAATAGGTGACGAAGGTCAGAACAGGCACCAGCATTAAAACAAGGTTGCCCCAGCTGGGTGTCAAACCAAAGTTCAAGCCACCGATGTTGAAGTTGGGAATCATTCCAACTGCCTTCTCCAAGGAGATCATTGCTTCATCGGAGAAGATGAAGTATTGGAAATTACCGAGTGCATCAATAATATTCTCGCCGTTACCCTTGAGCAGGGAGAGCATCTCGATGGTACCACGGCTCGATGCCAAATTCATACCAAGTCCGCCTGCTGCGGGAGATGCGGTTGCAAATGCGGTAAGTGCTGCGGTAACGCTTGCAGACTGACCAAGCACGTAGTGCAACGGGTCAATAACAATGTAGTACAGTGCCATAACGATAGGCATTTGCAAAAGCAGAGGCAAGCAGCCGCTGTAAGGGCTGAAATTCTCGCGCTGGTAAAGCTCTTGAATTTCCGCCTGCATCTTTTGCATGGTGGGTTGGTCGTTGCGTCCCTTGTACTTATTCTTAATAGCCATTTCCTTGGGACGAAGCGCTGCCTGCTTAATAGAGTTCTTTTGTTGCTTGATGGAGAAAGGCAGCATCAAAATTTCGATTACGATTGCAAACAAGCAAATACCGACAACATAAGAACCGAAGCCGAGATAGGTAGTGATAAAGTTCAAGATCTTACCGATAACGACCAATACGCTATCCAGGAAATTGCCCTTTTGTACGTCAATACTCTGGCTGAAAGCGTAAAGCAGAGATGCAACGTCGGCAGCATTCAGCTTATCGAGAATGCCCGTGCCCTCGGTGTTGGAAAGCTCTGCGTCGGTGTAAGGCGTTACAACGGTGGTTGTAGCTGCTACGGTGTTTGCTTTTTTGACAACGTTCTTTGCAAAATCAAGGTTGAGACCTTTGTCCTCTTTGAAAAGAGATGCATCGGTATCGGTAAAGCCCTCTGCGGTCATGTCGTAACCGCGGTTTGCAGCAACCAATGCCTCGCGTGCATCGAATGCATCCTTTGCACCGTAAGCGGCAGAAAAGATCTCAGCGATCTTTTTGAGCTCAGACGGCTTCAAGCCGTGTTCCTTGAGCTCTTCTTCGGTATCCATAGAAAATGCTTGCTCGTTAAAAGGAAGCGTAGGTACCGTTTTGTTTCCTACACAACCGACAAGGGTTGTGAGAAGCAGTAAGATCGCCAACACAAGTGTGGCGATGCGTCCTGTGAATTTTCTGATTTTCATGTTTGGTTTCTTTCACCGTATGGTGAAAAACTCCCTTCTTGTTTTTGGGATATGCACCGTCTATTCTGATTTTTCGCACGGTGCTGCGAAATCATTGTTCCCCGTTTTCGTCTCTTTCCAAACCGTATTCCTCGGGATAAAAGTACTTTGTCATGGGAGCGACCTCGTATCTGCGATTGCGGAGTCCTTTTTCGGGCACGGGATCATATCCCGGAGCGCAGAACGGCTGACAGCGAAAGATACGTATTGCCGTGAGCAAAAGCCCTACAAAAAATCCTCTTTTTTGAAATGCCTGAATGGCATAAGCCGAGCAGGTTGGGGTAAATCGGCAGGTGGGTCTGCCCTTGAGGGGTGAGAGATACTTTTGGTAAAGACGAACGAGCCATATACACAAGTGCTTCATGGCGTTTCGTTTTGCACGAACATATCAAGCTTGGCAAATCCGCGGCGAAGCTCTTTTTCAACGTCGGTGGATTTGATATCCAAAATGCCTTCCTTGGGTGTAATCACGATCAAAAATCCTGTTTTGAGCTCGGGCTCTACGGCGCGATACCCTGCGCGCAAAATGCGTTTGGCGCGGCTGCGCTGTACTGCCCCGCCCACGCGCTTGGTAACGCTGACACCAAAGCGGTTGTACGCCTTTTTTTCGGGATTTTCTTTTTTGAGTCGCTTTGCTGCATAGTCGCGCAAAACGAACACCGAAAGATACTGCCCCGAGAAGCGTGCGCCCCGTGAGAAGGTCTTGTTATACAAATGATGTTCCTTTAGAGTTGTGTACTTCATTGGCTCTTTCCTCTGGCTTAAGCTTTGCTTCCGTCATTGATTTTTTTGAAAAGTTTTGAAAAATAAAAATGCGAATAGTCGCTAACAAACAAAAACGCCGACAGCGCGAACGCGCAAGGCACGCTTCACAGCAGTCGGTGTTTTATGTTGGAATTGATCCCTTATCGGTGATCAATTAGTAGGTCAGTCTCTTTCTGCCCTTTGCGCGTCTTCTCTTGAGTACGTTTCTGCCATCAGCAGTCTTCATTCTCTTTCTGAAGCCGTGCTCCTTTTTTCTTTGACGCTTTTTCGGTTGGTAAGTTCTGAGCATCGTTTTGCACCTCCTTAAGATTAATCGGAAGCGTTTCACACTTTCAAGCCTGGAATACGCTTTTTACACAATGACACGACATATTATAACCGATTCTTTCCTTTTTGTCAAGGGTTTTTTGAAAATAATTCAAAATATTTTCCACTTTTTTATTTTATACGCGCGCGAGCGGTATTTTACAGGGATTCGGCAGACGCCTCGTTTTTGCTTTTTTGGTACTGTTTTGTCCAATTGATTACCGATTGCGTTACGCGGAAAAAGCTATATAACCCCATGATGAGATAATTGAGATTGGCAATATTCTTGGAACAAATAATTCCCCACATCACCAAATTTGCCGCCGAGGAGACGATGTTGTAATAGGGTGCCTCAACGTAGCGCAGCATACTGAGCACCGTGATAACGAGCCCGATTACAAATAGGAAAATATCAAGAGCCGCCTGCTGCTGTCCCCCACCGAAGAAGGGCAACAGAAGCCAATGACAAAGCAGACAACCGACTGCGGTTGAAGAAATGACAACGATTTCCCCTTTCCAGCCAAGTGTACGCAGCTTGGTGGAGTTTCCGTCGGCGTGCTTTTTCCAGTTAAAAAAGGAGAATAACTGAAGGGGCATAGAAACGAGCAAGCAGTTGATAACCGAAAAATAGAGTCCCTCTGTCCAAAAGCCGATGCCATAGAACGCTGCATTCAATCCACCGATCAAAAAGGAACGGCGATCAACGCGCGCGCTCAAAAGCAAAATGATGAGGGTATTCAAGGTCGGCAGCACCTTATACCACTTTTGCCCGAAAACAAATGCACAGGCAAGAATAGCAACGGCGCAAACGCCGATGGGCACCCATTCAATCCATATTTTTTTATAGCTTATGTTTTTCTTCATGTTGATTTTCTCCTTTGGTCAAGGATTTGCAAGGTCAACATATTATAGCACACGGCGCCCCAATTTGCAATAGCGTAATGGGACGATTTTTTATCGTTTATGTCCTATTGGGATATGCAAAACGACAAAATGCGAAAATCTTTTCGCTTTCCCCTCGCAAAGCGGATTTTCTCTCTTGACGGGCGACACAAAAGATGGTATAATAGCATTAGAAGTTGCAAAGAAAGGAGTCGATGCTATGGAGCTGATCAAAGAAGCGGATTTTCGCAAGGAACTGAAAACGAGTCCCCGCGCGGGCTATCTTTTTTTTGGTGACGAGGACTATCTCAAATCCTTTGCCGTTAAGCAGGCGCGTGAACTGATTTGCCCCGACCCCACCTTTGCCTTTTTTAATGAAATTCACTTGGATGCTATGGGCTTTGAAGCGCAAAAGCTGATTGATGCCTTAATGCCCCTGCCAATGATGGCGGACAAAAAGCTGGTTGTTCTTTCGGGACTGAATTTCAATTCGATGAAGCCCAACGAGGTCGACGATTTTTGCGATGCTCTTTCTGCCCTGCAGGATTATGACTACAATATGCTCATTGTAAGCGTTGCCGCCGACCATCTCAACGTAGGCAGACTTCCCAAAGCTCCATCGACTCTTCTCAAACGTCTTGGAGAATATCTGACCCCTGTTGTGTTTGACCGTTGCTCCACCGCAAAGCTTGCCGCGTGGGTACAAAAGCACTTCGCTCACAACGGCATCGAGGCCACCCCTGCCCTTTGCTCACTCATGCCCGAATACTGCGGGCACAGTATGTATATCCTGGCAAACGAGATAGATAAGCTCAGCTTTTACTTGCGCTATCACGAAAGAACCGTTGCCGACGAAGAAGCGATGCGTAACATTTGCACACCCGCAAACGAATACGATGCCTACGCCTTTACCAACGCGATTATGGCAGGCCGCTCGGAAGAGGCACTGGCGATCCTTGCCGATTACCGCTTCCGCCGCGCCGAGCCCATTCACATTTTGGGCGAGGTCGCAGGCACGATATGTGATATGCTGACGGTGCAAATTATGACGGCACAAGGGGCACCCGTCTCCGAGATCTCGGTAGCACTCAACCCCAAAAAGCCGGTGCACGAGTTCCGCGTAGGACTCTATCAGCAAAGCGTGCGACAAACCTCGGAAAAGCGGCTGCGCACCGCGCTGGAGCTGTGTCTGGAGGCCGACCGTGCCCTAAAGCTCTCACCGCAGGGCTACACGGCACTCGAGCAGCTCATTTGCAAATTTTAATGATTTTGGAGATACGTTATGGCTAAATTATATTTCAAATACGGTGCGATGGGCTCTTCCAAAACCGCAAACGCGCTCATTACCCGATTCAATTATCAGGAACGCAATATGAAAGTCTGGCT
>JAZORZ010000031.1:0-16558 GCA_045656885.1 Eubacteriales bacterium | reverse complement strand
CGTTATCGCAGCTAAGATCCTGAAGGAATATGCTGATAAGATCGAGTCCTTTAACATTCTCGCAGGTTACGTTGACGGCGCAGTTGTTGATGCAGCTACCGTAAACGCTCTGGCAGAGATCCCCAACAAGGAAACTCTTATTGCAAAGTTCCTCGGCTCTATCCAGTCTCCTCTGTACAAGTTCGCTTATGCTATCAAAGCTATTTGCGACAAGGACGGCGAGACCGCAGAAACCACCGAAGAGGCACCCGCAGAAGCATAATTCTCGCATCTCTTCCCTATGCAGGACTCCGATCCCCTGCTTGATGTGATCGGAAAAACAAACAAAAAATTAAAAAACATTCAAATTTTGGAGGTAAATAACAATGGCATCCGAAAAGATTACTAACATTCTTGAAGAAATTAAGTCCCTTACCATTCTCGAACTCAACGATCTCGTAAAGGCAGTTGAGGAAGAGTTCGGCGTATCCGCAGCAGCTCCCGTAGGCGTAGTTGCAGCAGGCGCAGCAGCTCCCGCAGTTGAAGAAAAGACCGAGTTCGACGTTATCCTTGCAAGCTTCGGCGCTAAGAAGCTCGACGTTATCAAGGTTGTTCGTGAGCTCACCGGTCTCGGCCTGAAGGACGCTAAGGATCTCGTAGAAGGCGCTCCCAAGACCATTAAGGAAGGCGTTTCCAAGGACGAAGCAGAGCAAGTTAAGGCAGCTCTCACCGAGGCAGGCGCAACCGTTGAAATTAAGTAATTTAACCTTACTTACATTTCAAACATTGTCTGAGATAACCGAAAAAAAGACTACTGTGATTTCCACAGTAGTCTTTTTTCGTTTATACAATTTGCGTAGAATCAAAAAAACACACAAAAACCTCAAAAAATGCTATAAAACTCCCTATTTTTCATTGAATTTTGTCAATATTAAAGAATTGTTCTTATTCTCATTCTATAATTGTATACTCAAAAAGCTCGCAGTGCAGGCGTGTGCCCTCGTCGGTTCCCATAGGCAAAAGAGCTAACGCGATAAAAAGAGGTGCGGTGTCGGGCGATGCTTCGTCGCGCAGGTAGGCATATTCGCCCTCAATCTTGATTACGGTGTAATTCTTGGGTTCCATCTGTTTTCCCTTTCGTTTTACGTTTTGAATTTGTCTTATTTTATCACATTTTCCCCACTTTTGCAAGTATTTGCACACTTTTTGGAGCGAAAATGAAAAAATATCAAAAAAATGAAAAAAATTTTAACTTTTTTTGAAAAACCCCTTTTCTTTTCATTTTTTTTATTGTATAATATAGTTAGCTAATTGTGCCGTGTTGCAAAATGTGGCATTTGACTAATAATTCCCGCCCTGTGTGCGATTTATGGGCGGCGGAAGAAAGGATTCATGGTACCATCTATGAAACAAAAGTACAACATTACCGTTGCAGATATGGAGCTGAACATCATCAGCGACGCTTCCCCCGATGAGGTAGAAAATATTGTTGGCATGCTCGATCGCCGCATGCGCGATATCAACCTCAAGAGCCCTCGTTGCACCAAAAACGAGGCGGCTATTCTTTGCGCTCTGGCATACTGCTCCGAAAGAATGGCTATGCAAGAAGCATTCAAAAAGGTAGAAAAGGATGCTTTCCGCTTCTCCGCTGAGAACGAAAAGCTCAGAAAGACAATTGAAGGCCTGCAGGAGGAAGTTGACAATCTTCGCAAGGATGCCAGCGTAATGCGTTCTATCCTTGACCACGCCGCAGCCGCAAACGCTCCCGCAAAGGAAGAAAAGCCCAAGTACGTTCCCAAGCCGTTCAACAAGAAGGCAGAGGAAGAGCCCCAAATCACTGTATTTGAGGAGACCGCTACCGCAGCCGAAGCAATCGCCGAGGCAGCTCCCCAAGAGGAAGCTCCTGTTGTTGTTGAGGAGACTACCTCGCAAAAGAGCACTTCCAAGAATCGCGTTGGCGCGATGTTTGATTTTTTGACCTTTAGTGATGTCTGATAAGCGCATCCAGCCCTTGCCCGAGCTGCTATGCCCTGCGGGTTCTCCCGAGGCACTTGACGCGGCGATTGAAGGCGGTGCCGATGCCGTTTATCTCGGTGGCACCACGTTTAATGCAAGAATGAATGCCCACAATTTCGGCGGAGACGCATTGCGCTCCGCCGTTTTGCGCGCGCACAGCTATGGAGTCAAGGTTTATTTAACTCTCAATACACTTGTGAGTGACCGCGAAATTCCCGCAGCCCTCGCTGCTGCCGAGGAAGCGGCAAATGCGGGCGTAGACGCCTTAATTGTTGCCGACCTTGGCGTGGCGGCAGCTCTGCACCGCACCTTCCCCACACTTGAATTACACGCAAGCACGCAAGCGTCCTCGCACAATTCTCTCTCGGCAGAGGCACTGAAAGAAATCGGCTTTAGCCGCATTGTTGTGGCGCGCGAAACACCTGCCGCCGACCTGTTTGAAACCGTAAAAAATTCCCCCTTGGAGATTGAAATGTTCATTCACGGGGCGCTTTGCGTCAGCCATTCGGGTCAATGTCTGTTCTCCTCGTTGGTGGGCGGACGTAGTGGAAATCGCGGCGAATGTGCACAACCCTGCCGACTTCCCTTTGCTTGCAAAAAAGGCGGCAATTCCTATCCCCTCTCCCTCAAGGATCTTTCCCTTGCGGCACACGTGCCCGCGCTAGTTGAAAGCGGTGTCGCATCGCTCAAGATCGAGGGCAGAATGAAAGCACCCGAATACGTGCGCGATACCGCGCGTATTTGGCGCCGACTCCTCGACGAGCGCCGCGCCGCTACCCCCGATGAAATGCGTGAGCTTGCCTCTATCTTCTCTCGCGGTGGCTTTACCGATGGATACTACAGAGAAAAGATCGATAGCAAAATGCTTGGTGTGCGCTCCGAGGATGATAAATCCGCTTCTCGCACGCTTGCTGCCTTTGGTGGCATTACACGCAAAATTCCGCTCGATTTTGCGATACGTATGAAGGAAAATGAACCGCTCACGTTGACTGTCAGTGATAAAACGCGAAGCATCTCTGTTGCGGGTGACCTGCCGCAGGCAGCACTAACCGCGCCCCTCACCGCAGAGCATTTGGAAAGGAACCTCTCCAAGCTCGGCGGAACGCCCTATTCTATCGCCTCTTTTACAGTGGAAATGGACAACGGCTTGATGCTCCCCGTATCGCGTCTGAATGACCTTCGCCGCCGTGCCATTGCCGAATGGGAAAGCCATTTAACGCCACAAAAGATAGAAAAAGCACCATACGTTATGCAAAAATCGCAAAACGTGTGCAAAAAAGAAAGAAGCGCGCGCTTCTATTCTCCCGAGCAAATCACACCTTCGGCAAGAGAATTTTTTGACCGTATTTATCTCCCTCTCGGCAAGGAAACCGACAAATGTGACGGCGTTGTTTTGCCGCCCGTCATTTTTGAGCGCGACCGCAAGGCGGTTGCCGAGATGCTCATGAGAGCCGTCGCAAAGGGCGTGCGCTATGCGCTTGTTGGCAACGTGGGGCATGTTGAACTTGTCAAGGATGCGGGGCTTGTTCCCGTTGGTGATTTCCGCTTTAACGTGACCAACTGCGAGTCGGTTTGCGTTCTCGAGGATATGGGTATCCCGTCCGTCATACTCTCCCCCGAGCTGACCTTGCCGCAGGCACGCGACATCAAGGGCGACACATCACTCATTGTTTACGGACGAATTCCTCTTATGACGGTTGAAAAATGCGTGATCAAAGAGATTGCCGATTGCGATACGTGTGCTAAAAACGCCGCAATCCTGACCGACCGCCGCGGCGTGCGCTTCCCCGTTCTGCGCGAGTGGGAGCACCGCAACGTTATCTACAACAGCTTGCCCACGTCGATGTCGGATAGACAAGACCAGCTTGCAAAAGCGGGCATTCCCAATCAACACTTTATCTTTAGCACCGAGACCCCCGACGAGGTTGATGAAGTGATCAAGCTTTGGAAAAAGGGCTCTGTTTTGCCCTATCCCGTCAGAAGAATATAAAAACAGCCGATGCGGAAATAAATCCGCGTCGGCTGTTTTTGTTAACGTACGTGTCTATTCTTTATCTTCCCAAATCAATTTTATAAAATCAAAATCGTCTACAATCGTTGCCGAATAAATCATTCCGTCGAAATCATCGCCGAGCAAAAGATATCTCGGTTCTCCGTTTTCACTTGGCAACTCGTAGCAAAAGTAGATATCCTCTGCATTCGGTTCTCCAAAGTGTTTGACAAATGCAGCACGGGAATTGGACATTTGCAAGAAACGCTCTACCTCACCGATATCTATCGTTCTGTTTTTTGGGGTATATCGGTAAGTGGTACTATCGATCACTCGCACCTCGTAATCAAGCTCTGTTTCAGCGTAAATATACAGCCCCGCCCGATCTTCTCTCCATTCACCGTGGTGCGCATACTTTTCATCCAAAGTGTAAAAATCCAATTGCACAATGCCGATCTGCGCCTCATCGTAATGCTCATACATCAGCGCGATATAGAAGTAATAATAGTCCTCCCCCGAACGAATGGGAAAAGTCGCCATAGTTTTTCCTGTATTTCCGGAACCACCTATATACTCCTCTGTATGGAACATAATCGAATCAAAATCGTATTCATCGGTAGGACCGCTGTACGTGGCAACCAGCGTAGTTATTTTCTCCTGCAGGTCAGCGCATTTTTCTTTTGTCGCATTGGAAAAGAGATCGTATATTGCGGCTTCATCGCGGTTATCCAAAGCTTCAAAAAGCTTGGGCAACAAATCTGCAAACGCTTCTTCATCGTGTGCCGGAATATAGATCAATCCGAGCAATCCGCAAGAGGATAAAGACAAAAGCAACGCCGCAAGCAAAAGAACAGATATACCCGTTTTTATATGCTTCATTTTGCTTTACGCTTGTGTCAAGCCCAGCTTTTCGATAACCGTTTGAGCTGCCTTATCCATATAATCGTTTTCCATCAGCTCGATCATACCGCGGTCAACGAGGGCAGAAAGCTTGGGATCCATCGGAATGCGCGCGAGGAGGTCGTAACCAAACTTCTCGGCAACCTCTGCAATGTGGCTCTCGCCAAATACGTGGATCTCTTTGCCGCAGTCGGGGCACTTGACATAGCTCATGTTCTCAACCAAGCCAAGCACGGGCACGTTCATCATTTTTGCCATATTGGCTGCCTTGCTGACGATCATCGAAACGAGATCTTGAGGGCTGGAAACGATAACAACGCCATCAAGCGGCAGAGATTGGAACACGGTCAGCGGTACGTCGCCTGTACCGGGAGGGCAGTCAACCAAGAGCACGTCAACGTCCCAAATGGTTTCCTTCCAGAACTGTTGAACGGTTCCCGCAATCATCGAGCCACGCCAAATAACCGGCTTGGTCTCATCATTGCCAAGGAGCAGGTTAACGGAGATCATATCAATTCCGGTCTTTGTGCGAGGGGGGATCATTCCGTTTTCATCGCCAAACACCTCAACGTTGTGCATTCCAAACGCCTTGGGGATAGAGGGACCGGTGATGTCGGCATCGAGAATGCCAACCTTATAGCCCTCTCTTTGCAAAAGAACAGCAAGCATAGAGGTGACGAGCGATTTACCAACGCCACCCTTGCCGCTGACGATTCCTACAACGTGCTTTACTTCACTGAGCGCATTTGCGGGAACCAGCAAGCTTTGGGGCTTCTCGCGAGAGGAGCAGTTGCTGGAGCAAGTAGAGCAATCATGCGTACATTCAGACATTTTATATATCCTTCTTTCTATGGGTATTCCTACAGGCAAATTTCTCGTGGGGTTCTGCGTTCTTATTCAGCTTCGCTTACGAAGAAGGAGAATCGAAGGTTGCCTGTATAAGTATCGGTTTTTGTAATATCCTTTTGGTCGATGCGAACAAAGCCGCCCTGCTCGCCAGCATCGGTAAAAATGGCGAAAACGTCACCGCTATTCAATGCCTGCTCGAGGTTGGCATTGGAATAGACTTGGTAAGGCAGGGTTGCTGTTCCGTCGGAGCTTTGCAGAGCAAACACACCGTTATCGCCGTAAACGCGCACACAGATCTGTTGGCCGCCAAGAGAGAGCACCTCGGGAACACTGATGGTAAATGCCTTATCGACAAAATCACTTTCGGTGGTGCGTTGCAGATCCTCGGCTGTAATGCCTGCGGGAACTTGAACGCTGTAAGTGGGAGTATTGGTAGCAATTACGGTTGCCGAAACGGTAGAGCTTTGGGAGTCCTGTGCATAGATCGTTACCGTCATAGCACCGAGCATAAGGAGAATAAGACACAAAGAAACAATTTTAAGCGTAAGTTTCATTTTTTTACCCCTCCTTAGTTTCCAAGATCGACAACGGAGTAACGGAAAGTTAAAACGCCGTTGTAAACGCCGGATTTTGTAATCAAGCTTTGGTCTATGCGGATCCAGGTTTGCACAGTGTCATTCTGCGTAAATCTTGCCAATACGCCACCGCTTTGAATGGGCGTTTGAGCATCTTGGGAAATCAGAATATCAAACGGGAGCTGTGTTCCGTTTCCGTCGTGCAAATAAAAGCTGTCGCCCTCGCCGGCCTCAACCGACAAAACGATTTCCTTTTCGCCAAAGAGATTAGATACGTTGATCGCCTCAATGGTAAAGCCATCTTTGATTGCGTAACGGTCGGGATCGTCGGCATCGGTCTGACGCAATTCACCTACGTTAATGGAAGAAGGAATCGCAATGGCATAGGTAGGAGCGGGAACGGTTGCTTTGAAGAGCATGGGAACGTCCTTTACAAAGGGCTGACTGCCTGCGCCAAACGCAGAGCCGTTTGCTTGAAAAACTTTTGTGGGAGTTGCGGTGGCGTTATCTACAGTTCCGTTACCAAGCTGACCGCGGGAGTTATCGCCCCACGTCCAAACAGAGCCATCCTGCGCGATCATTGCACCGTTTTGATAACCTGCGGCAATGGCACTGGCAACGGGTGCCTGTGCGGCACCTTCAAACAAAGAAACAAAGGTGTTGGTTGCAGCTCCACTGTCGTCCGGAACACGTGCACCTGCGGTGTAGACCTTACCGTCGGCACTCAGCAGTACGGTTTGTTGGTCAGAAACCGCAAGATCAATGATGTTCAAGCCGGATACGTCGGTGGTTTTGAAGCGAATAGAAGCATTGCTATCCGTTGCTGCATTTCCGTATTGACCGTATTCGTTCACTCCCATAAAGCCAACAGTACCGTTGGTCAAAAGAAATGCAGAATGGTTTATACTCAAAGCAACGACATCGATAGGCGTGGTCGTTTTCGAGTCGGGAAGAACGCGAGGTGTTTGCGTAAGGTTATTGTAATCTACACCCAAAATACCGTTTACGGTGCTACCCCACACGTATGCCTTGCCGTTGATGTCAACCGCGATTGCGGAATCATAGCTCGCGCTGATTGTTGTGATAAATGCGGTACTCAAATCGGTAATCAGTGTGGGAGTTGCAGACATAGTGGAGGGGTCATTTTCTGCAAACTCATAGCCGAGCTGCAAAAGATTATTTGTGCCAAAGGAGTAAACCTGACCGCCTTCGGTCAAGGCAAGGGAGAAGAAACGTCCTGCCGATACAGCAATGACGTTTTTGTTTTGCAAGCCCTCAACGAGTGTGGGAGTGCTTTGAGAAACGCCACCGTTGTCAAAACCGAGCTGACCGTATGCATTGCTGCCCCAGGCGTAAACGTTTCCGTCGGAGCCGAGAGCCAATACGTGGTCAGTGCCTGCACTAATGGCTGTGGATTTGACTGTGTTGGGTAAGGTGATTTTTGTGGGATTGGTAATGTTGGTGCCCGTTCTTTCGGAAAGAGCATTTCCCAAAACGCCGTTGGCGTTATCACCCCAACCCCAAATTTCACCTGTTGCGGTTTGCACAATCATAAACTTATCGCCAACAGAGATTTCGGGGGTAGAACTTGTGGAGGAGGCCGTAGTGGAAACTGTAAAAACGGAAAGAAGCGTTAGCAGTACCGAAAGAGACATCAGCACACACAACGCGCGTTTTAAGCAATGTCGCATAATGGGGTTCTCCTTTTTTAGTTTTGAAAAGTGGTTGATGTTATTTGAGCATACCTGTCAAGGTGTCATTTGCAGCTGCAAGTGCTTCGGCAATCTTGTCGGTGTCGCGTCCGCCTGCCATTGCGTTGTCGGGGCGTCCACCGCCCTTGCCACCGGTAACGGCTGCAACTGCACCAACGAGCTTGCCTGCGTGTGCGCCTGCGGAAACGGCATCCTTACCTGCAACAGCAAGGAAATTGAGCTTGCCCTCGGGGGCGATTGCAAGAACGGCAACAACGTCATCGTAGCGCGCCTTGATCTCGTCTGCAAGAGAACGAGCGGCATCTGCTTGCATATTGCCCATATCAGCGGCAACAAGGCGAACAGCGCCAACGCTTACAGCACCTGCCATAATGGAATCGAGCTTGGAAGCGGCAATCTTGGAGTTGAGAGATTCGATCTCTTTCTTCATTGCGGAAATCTCGCTCTGCATTTGAGCTGCGCGCTTTGCGAGGTCAGAGGGCTTTTGAACCTTCATTTCCTTGGCTGCCTCGTTGATGAGTGCCTCGCGGTTTTTGAGTTGTTGAAGAACGCCAAGACCGGTAACCGCCTCGATACGGCGTACGCCTGCTGCTACGGAGGATTCGGAAATGATCTTGAACAAACCTGCCTTTGCAGTGTTATCAAGGTGCGTACCGCCGCAGAGCTCGGTGGAGAATGCGCCCATCTTAACAACGCGAACGGTCTTGCCATACTTTTCACCAAACAGTGCCATAGCACCGCTCTTCTTTGCGGTTTCGATGTCTGTTTCCATTGTTTCAATGGGGGAGCCAACCATAATGTGCGCGTTAACAAGTGCTTCTACCTTTTCGAGCTCCTCGGGAGTGAGGGCTGCAAAGTGGCTGAAGTCAAAGCGGCAAACAGTGTCGGAAACGTAAGAGCCCGCCTGCTCAACGTGACTGCCAAGCACCTGGCGCAGGGCTGCCTGCAAAAGGTGTGCAGCAGAGTGGTTGCGCATGATAGCGGCACGGCGCATAGCAGATACCTCTGCACGAACGGTGTCGCCGACCTTTACGTCGCCGTTAACGAGCGTACAAATGTGAATGTATACGCCATCGGTCTTTTTGGTGTCGGTGACGTTGATCATGGTATCGTTATCGTAAATGGTACCGGTGTCACCAATCTGACCGCCGCCCTCACCGTAGAAGGGGGTCTTATCCAAAATCAGAGAGCAAGAACCCTCGGTCGCTTCATCAACAAATTCGTTGTCTACAACGATTGCAAGAACGCGAGCACCGTCGGTGGTGGTTTCACCATAACCGGTAAATACCGTTTTGGGGAGTGCTGCAAGCATTTCGTTAGAGCTGTTGCTCCAACCCGAAATATCGGCACGTGCACTTCTTGCGCGTTCCTTTTGTTGTTTCATCAGGCGGTTAAAGGTTTCCTCATCAATGTTCAGGTGTTGCTCCTCGAGGATCTCACGGGTCAGGTCAATGGGGAATCCAAAGGTATCGTAAAGCTTGAATACCTCTTCACCCGAAATGGTGTCGGCACCGTCGGTCAGTGCGCGACGAATGAGGTTAGAAAGAATGGAAAGACCTGCATCAATGGTTGCATCAAATCTCTCTTCTTCCATGGAGATAACCTTGAGAATGTAATCCTTCTTTTCGGCAAGCTCGGGGTATGCACCCTCGGATTCACCGATGGCGATCACGCCAAGCTCGGGCAGAAAGGAGCGGTTGATGCCGAGCAGCTTACCGTGGCGGCAAGCGCGGCGCAGAATGCGGCGAAGAACGTAGCCACGACCCTCGTTGGAAGGAATAACGCCGTCCGAGATCATAAAGGTTGCCGAGCGGATGTGGTCGGTAACAACACGAATGGAAATGTCGTCGTTCTTATCAACGCCGTATTCCTTGCCCGCGATAGTGCAAACGTTGTCAAGCACCTTGCGAATGGTGTCAACCTCAAACATGTTGTTAACGCCCTGCATTACGCAAGCAAGACGCTCAAGACCCATACCGGTATCGATGTTCTTTTGGGCGAGCTCGGTATAAGTACCGTCACCCATGTTGTTGAATTGGGTGAATACGTTGTTCCAAATTTCCATAAAGCGGTCGCAGTCGCAGCCGGGCTTGCAATCAGGCGAGCCACAGCCATACTTAATACCGCGGTCAAAGTAAATTTCGGAGCAAGGGCCGCAAGGACCTGTGCCATGCTCCCAGAAGTTGTCGGCTTTGCCGAGACGAACGATGTGCTCGGGGTTGACTCCTACCTTGTTTACCCAAATTTCATACGCCTGCTCGTCCTCTTCGTAAATAGAGGGCCAGAGAAGGTCGGTGGGGATCTCGAGAGTTTCGGTCAAAAACTCCCACGCCCACGGGATCGCCTGATCCTTAAAGTAATCTCCAAAGGAGAAGTTACCAAGCATTTCAAAAAAGGTACCGTGACGAGCGGTGTGACCAACGCGCTCAAGGTCAGGGGTACGAATGCACTTTTGGCAAGTGGTTACGCGATGGCGAGGGGGTTCCTCTTCACCGGTAAAAAACTTCTTCATGGGTGCCATACCCGAGTTGATGAGCAACAGGGATTTGTCGTTGATGGGAACGAGCGGGAAAGAAGGCAGGCGCAAATGTCCTTTGGACTCAAAAAACGCCAAATATTTTTCTCGCAGTTCGTTAAGAGATGTCCATTTCATAGGGGTTGTCCTTTCGATTGATTCGATAAATTTACATACGAAGCAAGTATAACATAAATTATTGCCCTTGTCAATTCTTTTATATAAAAAAGTAGAGAATTGTCGAGGTGTCTCTATAAAAGTTCTGTATTTTTGCGCGGCTCCGAGAGTTCTTTTGCAGCTTGCAGGAGCGCGCCTTTTTCATTGGGCAAGCGTTCCTCGATCACCTCGTCGAGAAGTGTTTGCAGCATCTGCCCGATCTGCTTCCCTTTTGGGATCCCCAACGCCATTAGGTCATCTCCACCAACGGCGAGTGTACGCAAGGAAAGGCAAGCATCCTCGGCACGGATCTCCTCTATTACAGACGGGATCATCGCAAGCTCGGGGGGCAGCTCTCGGTAATCGGTGGCGTGTGCCAGGCGGTCACAACGCTTGATCTCCAACAGGCGCAAAATATCTGCATCCGATAGCTTTTGCATCAATCGCTTCACGCGCTTCTTTTCTGCCGAGAGCGGAATATCGTGCCACTCGACCAAAAGCTCCATACGGCGCACGGTTTCGTTATCAAAACGAAGGCGACCAAGAACCTCGCGGGTGATTTCAACGCCCACGGGTGCATGCCCCTTGAAGTGTCCGCCCTGCTCGTCCTCGGTGTAGCACAGGGGCTTGCCTATGTCGTGCAAAAGAACACCAAGGTTTATGAGCAGATCATCACCCTTGTAAAGATTCAATGCGTGCAAGGTGTGTTCAAAAACGTCATAGCAATGGTACTTGGTGTTTTGCTCAAAGCCGACGCATCGCGCAAGCTCAGGCAAAAAAACGGCAACAACATCGATATATTCGCGCAAAATGCGTACCGCTCCGCGGCCGCAGATCAGCCGACAGAACTCCTCGCGAACCCGCTCGGCGGCAATGCCCGCGAGCAGATATTTGCAGGTGTGGATCGCTTTTGCGGTGTCGGAGTCGATCTCAAAATCGAGAACAGACGCAAAGCGAATGGCACGCAGAATACGCAGTCCGTCCTCGTGGAATCGCGTTTTGGCATCGCCCACGGCGCGAATTGTTTTGGTTTGCAGGTCTTCCCTGCCGCCAAACAGATCGACCAATCCCCTTTTTGGATGGTACGCCATTGCATTGACGGTAAAATCGCGGCGAGAGAGGTCGTCTTCAATATTCTCGGAGAAGGTCACCTGCACGGGATGGCGGTTATCGAGATATTCCCCATCATTGCGATAAGTGGTGATCTCAAGCTGCATACCGTCCACAAGCACGGTGAGAGTGCCGTGGCGGATACCCGTTTCGATCACGCGAAAATCCGCAAAGCAATTCTTCATCTCTGTGGGTGTGGCATTTGTGGTAATATCCCAATCGTTTGGCGTGCGACCGATCAAGGAGTCGCGCACACATCCGCCGACAATATACGCTTCGTAGCCGCACGCTTCCAGAGCGGACAGCGCACGCACGACAGGTATGGGTAAGGTGATATCAAGTTCCATATACGCGACCTCCTTTCATTTTGGTATATGTATCAGTTTTGTGCGCTTTTGAAGATGTAGCGCGCGTTCTTACGCAGTGCAAAATAGAGGACAATGCCCAGCACGTATGCCGAGATCACCTCTCCGATGCCGACGGTCAGCATCAAAAAGCCGATGCCCTCGGGTGCATGATAAGCATAAGCGAGAACAAAGGGCACGATAAGCGTGTTTGCCACAACGGTAGGCAGAGGCGTCAGCCACCAGATGCGGCGCAACAAGCGCGCTCCGATCGCTCCTATGAGCGTGGCAAGCGAGCCAAACAAAATATCCTGCCACAAGCAGCCCGTAACAAAGTTGGAGATCAGGCATCCAATGGTAAGTCCCGGAATTGCCGCGGGGGTAAACATGGCCAGAATGCACATTGCCTCGGGAATGCGGCATTGAATTGCCGAGCTGCCCAAGGGGCCAATGGCAACGGTGATTGCGGTGTAGAGTGCGGCAATGGCACTCGCCTCGGTGACATAAATGAGGGTGTTCCTCGTTTTTGAGTTTTTCATTTTTGGGTCTCTCCTTAGTTTTGTTTTTCGTGAGGATGGTTACGAACTCACGTTTTTATTCAGGAACGAAGGCACGCCATAACGGCGGCTTCGGCTTCCTCATAGAGATAGAGTGAACCGAGACAAATAAGCGGAATGCCCTCTCTTTTGCTCGATTCGATTGCGGCACTCACGCCTTCGATAACACTTGCATAAGCGTTGGCGGGAATGCCGTGGGACGCAAGCTGTGCGGCGTAATCCTTTGCCGCAAGAGAACGCGGATTGTTGGGCGTAACTGCAAAAGCACGTGCGGCAACGGTCTTCATCGTTTCAATCATTTCGCCCTTGTCCTTGTCTGCCATTACACCGCTGAGAATGTTGACGCGCTGCCCCGGAAAATATGTCCTGATGCTCTCCACGGCGGCTCTGACACCCTCGGGGTTGTGTCCGCCATCGTAAATGATGATGGGGTCTTGCGAGAGCAATTCAAAGCGCGCAGGCCAACGCACCAAGGATAGTCCGCGGTATACGGCGTTTTCATCAATGGAAAAACCGCCTTCGTTCAAAAGATCGATCGCCGTTAGCACAAGGGTTGCGTTGTAGGGTTGATATACACCGAGCAAGGGCAAGTGCAGATTGGTGTAATAGGAATAGTCAAAGCGCGTCCCCGCAAGGGTTGCTTCCCTTTCCTTGTAAGAGGAACGGTCAACACTAAAAAAGGGCGCGTTCTTTTCGATAGCAACATTGCGAACAGTATCGTATGCCGCTCCCACATCCCCGCCAAAGAGAACGGGGCGACCTGTTTTTATAATGCCCGCCTTCTCTTTGGCAATTTCTTCAATGGTGTTGCCAAGCAGTGCGGTGTGGTCAAAATCAATGCCCGTGATGATGGAAAGTACGGTGTTTTCGATTACATTTGTCGAATCCAAACGTCCGCCAAGTCCAACCTCTAAAACAACAACGTCACAGCGCTCTTCTGCAAAATAGGCAAATGCAAGAGCGGTGATGAGTTCAAATTCGGTGGGCTTGTCCACCATTCTCTCGGCAATGGGGCGGATGCGCTCGACAAGAGTTGCAAGTGTGTTTTCGGGGATATTTTCACCGTCTATGCGGATACGCTCGCAAAAGGTGCGAATGTAGGGCGAGGTGTAAAGCCCTGTACGGTAACCCGCGCTTTGCAGAACAGATGCAAGCATTGCAGAGGTAGAGCCCTTGCCATTGGTACCCGCGACGTGAATAAAACGAAGTTTATTTTGTGGGTCGCCAAGCGCATGGCAGAGTTCGGTAATGCGCTCAAGCCCGGGCTTGCAAAAGGTCCAGTTGACCGAGTGGATATATGTGAGTGCTTGTTCGTAATTCATCGTTTTATCCTCTCAACTCCTCAAAGCGGCGGCGTAGGGCTTGGTTTTTGAGCACCGTGTATAAAAGCAACCATTCGGCAACGCCTACGATGACGTAGTTTAAGAGTCGCCAAAGCATTAAAATATGGAACGGCATATCGTAGTACTGTGCAAGTCCGTAGGTCTTGACAATAACCGATGCCACAAGGTGCGTCAAAATGACGGTGAAGCAGGTCTGCCACAAAAGGGGCAGCTTTTTTGCAAAGCGGAACAACAGTCCACCAAAAAGTCCAATGCAGGCAGCCCCCACCGTAACCAACGGGTTGATAGGATATGCTACCATAATGCAACCGATAATGTCGGCAACCACACCCACGAGCATGCCCGTGATGGGGCCAAACATCATACCTGCTAAAAGAATGGGCAAATTTTCAAAGCTGAAGCGCAGCACGTTGCCCACGGGCAGCGCAAGATACTTGCCGCACACAATGCTGAGTGCCGCAAGAAAGGCAGAAACCGCCAACAGACGCAAATTACTGCCAAGGCGTTTTTTAGAAGCTTGGTTTTTCATACAAAATCCTCCCTTCCACCTCGTTGGCAAAAAGGAGACATTCTCTGTCGCCAAAGCCGAATGAAGCGGGATGCAAAATACCGACCGCAAGGGGTATCCCCTTTTCGTCCCATCGACAACTCCCCGTCCGACAGGCACTTCGGATTGCTCCAACGCCGATATTTTTACTCTTCGTTATTGTTTTCAAAAGTTACTTGTTAAATTCGTCAACCGTTTTCCACGTGATATGAGGGCATTCACCGGGAACGGTGTAGCCGAAGTCATTGGGTTGTGCCCAACGGACGGCATTGGTAATGATGCGTTGTACGTTTGCATTGTGATAAGCGGGACAGGTCTCATGTCCGGGTTGGAAGTAGAACACCTTGCCCGCACCGGTCAGGAAGGTCGCACCTGCGCGCATTACGTGTCCGTCCTCAAACCAACCGCAAAAGATAAGCTCGTCGGGTTGGGGGATGTAGAAGGGCTCGCTGTAAAGCTCCTCTTCGGGCAGAATGAAGTGATCCGGAATACCTGCCGCGATGGGATGAGAGGGCAAAAGCGTCCACATAATCTCTTTTTGTTCTCTGCCCCAAGAAAGGTTACCCGTGGTGCCTACGATTGCGCGGAAGGGCTTGGACTTGTGCGCGGAGTGCAGTGCGATAAAGCCCATTTTGCCAAGGTAAACACGCTGACGGATCTTTTCAACCAATTCGTCTGCCACAACGTGGTGCGCCATGTGTCCCCACCAAATGAGAACATCGGTGCTCTCAAGAACCTCGTCGGGAAGTCCTTGGTCGGGGTCGTCAAGTGCCGCCAGGCGCACGTTCATATCCTCATTGACATCAAGGAATGCCTTGATGGTTGCATGCAAGCCATCGGGATAGACTGCCTTGCAGGCAGGGTCGGTCTTTTCGTGACGAAATTCGTTCCAAACGGTTACGTTAATGGTTTTCATAATCTTGTCTCCTTATTTCAGTTCAACGATTGTAACACCGCCGTCACCCTCACCGTATGCGCCCAAGCGGAAGCTTGCCACGCGGCGGTCGTGCTTGAGGTGTTGCCAAAGGGCGTTTTTGAGTGCACCCGTTCCCTTGCCGTGAATGAGGCGTACGCGACTGAAGTTGGCAATGAGTGCCTCGTCGATATATTTGTCAACTGCCAGCCAGCCCTCGTCACCAAGCATGCCGCGCAGATCGATCTCATCGCGGAAGTCGCGGTTGACCTTTGCGTGAAAATCAGATGCGTTCTTTTTTTGCTTGCCGCTGATGATTTGCGGCTTTTCTTCGATGAGCTGCAGATTGGAAATTTTGGTGCGGGTTTTGAGAATGCCTGCCTGCACGAGCACTGAGCCGCTCTTGTCGGGCGTTTCAAGCAGGATTCCCTCTTTATCAATGTTGACAATATACACCTTGTCGCCGCATTTGAGGTCGCGCGGCAAAACGTATTTTTCGTCCTTCTTTTCTTCTACAGGGTCGATCTTTTCGCTGCCCTCGCGAATGGCACGGCGAACAGCACGGCGTGCCTCGTCAAGCTCTTCGGTAAGACGTTTTTCTGCCTCTGCTTTTTTGGCTTTTTCAAGTTGGTTAAAGATAAAATCACTCGATGCACGTGCACTATCCAGCATTTGCTGTGCCTCGCGGCGGTTGCGCTCAATTTGACGTTCCACCTCAAAGAAGCGCGTTTTGATCTCTTTTTCCGCATCGCTTTTGAGTTTTTCGTAGTCGCGCTTGAGCTGCATGGCTTCGTCTCTGGCGCGGTCGGCCTCAAGGCGTGTTGCCTCGAGCTGCTCGATGACTTCTTCAAAGCGTTGATGGTCGCGGTTGACGTTCTCTTTGGCAAGATTGATAATTGCCTCGGGAAGTCCCAATTTAGAAGAAATGGCAAATGCGTTGGATTTGCCGGGCGTGCCGATCATCAGTCGGTAGGTCGGCTTGAGTGTGGCAACGTCGAACTCGCAGGATGCGTTTTGCACACCCTCGGTATCAAGCGCAAAGGTTTTGAGCT
>JAZORZ010000030.1:0-24727 GCA_045656885.1 Eubacteriales bacterium | reverse complement strand
GGCGCAGGTGAGAAGACTTCTGCCGTTGGCATCTTTTACGATGCGCGCATAGTGACCTGTGGCAATCATGTCGCAATTTTTGGCGGTAGCAAGCTCGGCAAGCTTGCCAAATTTCATGGTCTTGTTGCATTGCACACAGGGGTTGGGCGTACCACCCATCTCGTAGGTACGAATGAAATAATCAATGACCTCGCGGCGGAACTCTCCCGAAAAATCGTGAACAGAGAAGGGAAATCCAAGTGCCTCTGCCACGCGCGCGGCATCGGCTTCGGCATTTTTATCAGCGCAGGGAGCGTTTGAAAGGATATCGTCGGGGGAGAAGAGGCGCATCATCACACCGCGGCAATCGTAGCCCGCGTCGCGCAAAAGGAGACCGCAAACGCTGCTATCTACGCCGCCGCTCATAGCGACCAATACGGTTTTGTCGTTCATCGTCATTCCTCCCAACTAAACTGTGTCAATTCGCCCGCGGTTTTGAGGTCGGCAAAGCCATTCTGACGCAAAATCTCATAAGTGGCAATCGCCACCGAGTTGGAAAGATTGAGCGAGCGAAGTCCCTCGCGCATCGGCAGGCGCACACAGCGGTTGGGATTGTTGTGCAACAGCTCCTCGGGCAGGCCTTTTGTTTCTTTTCCAAACATAATGTAAACGGGGTTGGGGTATTCGATCTCGGTATAGAGGTGAGGTGCTTTGGTGCTGAAGTAATAGACCTCTGCCGCGGGATTTTTGGCATAAAAATCGTCAAGACCGTCATAGTAGGTGATGTCGAGCTGATGCCAATAGTCCAGCCCCGCGCGCTTGAGCTTGCGGTCGTCAATGGCAAATCCCAAGGGGCGAATGAGGTGCAGAGCTGCACCCGTAGCCGCGCAGGTGCGCGCAATATTGCCCGTGTTTTGCGGAATTTCGGGCTCGTGGAGTACAATGTTGATTTTGGCCATAGCAGAACCTTTCGCGTGTTTCTTTTTTTTACATCATAGCATATTTTTTTGCAATGTGCAAGCGATTTCTTCAAAATTTACAATATCATAATATATTTCCGCTGCAAAATGTAGTATAATTAATCTAACTGTATTTTACACTCGCGTGTCGCGCGCGTACGGCGCGACAGGAAAGGACACTCAATTATGTCACTCGTAACCAAACTGTTTGGCACTTACAGCCAACGCCAACTCAAAAAGCTCAAGGTGATCGCCGACCAAGTCGACGCTCTTGCCGACAAGTACCGCGCAATGAGCAATGCCGAACTGCAGGCAATGACTCCCAAATTCAAAGAACGTCTTGCCGCAGGCGAAACACTTGACGATATTTTGCCCGAGGCATTTGCCGCTATTCGCGAGGCAGACGACCGCGTGCTTGGTAAACGCCCCTTCCGCGTGCAGGTACTCGGTGGTATCGTGCTCCATCAGGGACGTATTGCCGAAATGAAAACAGGTGAAGGTAAAACGCTTGTTGCAACGCTTCCCGCATATCTCAATGCGTTACAGGGCAAGGGCGTTCATATCGTCACGGTCAATGACTATCTGGCGCGCGTCGGCGCCGACGAAATGGGACGTGTTTACGAGTTTATGGGCATGACCACGGGACTTGTCGTTCACGACCAAAGCCCCGAGGAGAAAAAGGCAGCATACGAGGCCGACATCACCTATGGCACAAACAACGAATTCGGCTTTGACTATCTGCGCGACAACATGGTCATCTACAAGCATCAAATGGTTCAGCGCGGCCACGATTTTGCCATTGTGGACGAGGTGGACTCTATCCTTGTTGACGAAGCAAGAACCCCCTTGATCATTTCGGGTATGGGAGATACCGCAACCGATCTTTACGAGCGCGCCGACCGCTTGGTTCGTACCATGCGTAAGCACGTTGTCAAGGAGATCGATGCAAAAGAAGACCAAGACAATATCGATGCCGACTACATCGTGCACGAAAAGGCAAACAATGCCGTCCTCACCGCGCGCGGTGCTAAGAAGGCAGAGGAATTCTTTGGCGTTGAAAACTTTAACGATGCCGAGAACGCAACGCTCTCTCACCACGTTCAACAAGCCATTAAAGCACACGGTTGCATGCACCGCGACGTTGACTACGTTGTTAACGAGCACGGTGTTATGATCGTTGATACCTTTACGGGACGCCTGATGCCCGGCCGCCGCTATTCCGACGGCTTGCACCAGGCAATCGAGGCAAAAGAGGGTGTTCAGGTGCAAAAGGAGAACAAAACGCTGGCTACCATCACCTTCCAAAACTATTTCCGCATGTACCGCAAGCTTTCGGGTATGACCGGTACTGCGCTGACAGAGGAAAACGAATTCCGCGAGATCTACGCCCTTGACGTAGTGGAGATTCCCACCAATATGCCTATGATCCGCGTTGACCACAACGATGCCGTTTTCCGCACCGTTGAGGGCAAGTATCAGGCAATCGTAAAACAAGTACGTGAATGTCATGAAAAGGGACAACCCGTGCTTGTCGGTACCGTTTCCATCGATAAATCCGAGGAGCTTTCTCTGCGCCTCAAGCGCGCGGGCATTCCGCACACCGTGCTCAATGCAAAGTATCACGAGCGCGAGGCACAGATCGTAGCACAGGCGGGCAAAGAGGGTGCCGTTACCATTTCCACCAACATGGCAGGCCGTGGCACCGATATTCTGCTTGGCGGTAACCCCGAGTTTATGGCAAAGGCAGATATGCGTGCAATGGAGATCCCCGAGCACGCCATTGCCGCTTGCGCGGGCTTTACCGACGTTGACGACGAAGAAATCATGGAGGCCAGACGCATCTACCGCGAGCTTGTGGAAAAATACAAAAAAGAAATTGAACCCGAGGCAGAGCGCGTACGTGCCGCAGGCGGTTTGTTCATTCTCGGTACCGAGCGTCACGAAAGCCGCCGTATCGATAACCAGTTGCGCGGCCGTTCGGGACGTCAGGGCGACCCCGGCGAATCCCGTTTCTTCCTCTCCATGCAGGACGATCTGATGCGCCTGTTCGGCACCGATCGAGTGCAGGGCATCGTAGCTGCACTCAACATGCCCGAGGATATGCCCATTGATGCCCGTATTCTTTCGGGTGCTATCGAGGGCGCACAAAAGCGAATTGAGGATAACAACTTCAAGCGCCGTAAATACGTGCTTGCGTATGACGACGTTATGAACCAACAAAGAACCATCATCTACAAGCAACGCGGCGACGTGCTGAACGGTGAGGATATTTCCGAGACCATTCAAAAAATGCTTACGGGCTCTGTCGAAGCTTCTGTTGCAACCTATCTTCCCGGTGAAGAGCGCGAGGATTGGGACTTTGACGGCTTGCGTGCACATTACCTCGGTATGTTGACAAGCGAAGAGGATTACCGCTTTGACGAAGAGCAGCTCAAGCATGTCAAGCGCGAGGACATTGAAAATGAACTCACAGAGAGAGCCCTTGACCGCTATGCCGAAAAGGAAGAGCTGTTTGGCTCCGAAACCTTCCGTGAGGTCGAGCGTGCCATTCTTCTCCGCAACGTTGATACAGCTTGGATGGAGCACATTGATACGATGGACGACCTCAAGAGCACAGTCGGACTCCAATCCTACGCACAGCGCGATCCCATCACCGAATACCGTATTCAGGGCGCCGATATGTTTGATGCCATGGTTGAGGATATCCGTCAGGGTACGGCGCGTGCCATTTTGTCTGTTGTACCGCAGCCCAAGCCCATTATGCGCGTGCAGGTAGCCAATCCCATCACCGCAGGTCTTGCAGGCGGACAAAAGCAAAAGAAGATCGTTATTAAAAAAGCATCGGGTCAAACCGTTGTTAAGGCCGCGGGCAGTGTAGGTCGAAACGATCCTTGCCCCTGCGGTAGCGGCAAAAAGTATAAAAACTGTTGTCTGCGTACACAAGGCAACGAATAAGCGGAGAAAGATTATGGGCTTTGGCTATTTGTTGCTTGGGTATATCGTTACCTTTATCATTTCACTCACGGCAAGTGCTATGGGTTTAGGATCCTTGGCACTGTTTGTTGGCGGGGCTTTGATGTTTGCGGGCTTGCGCGGTCTTTGCCGTTTCAACACCGCCTTTTTGCCTGCCGCATGGCTTACTTTTGGCGTGTTTGCTTGGGGACTTTGCCGCCTGTGGCAGGATGCCGCAAATTGGTTCACGCGGCAAAATCCCATTGAGGGGGTTATGACCTCTGTCATTACGTGGGCGAGCTTTGCCGTCACCCTTTTGCTCCACCTTGCAATACTTTACGCCATTCGCGTGCTTGCTATGGAGGTAGGACTGAAAAAGATCTCCTCGCACGCCATGTATAACACCATTGGTGTTGGCATTTGGGGAGCTTTGTCTCTCCTTTGCAATATGCCATCTGTCGGAGAGGCGGTTTTGCCGTATTTGAGCTTTTCGATGGTGCTGTTCAATTTGACGTATCTGATTTCCGATATTGCACTCCTGATGCGCTGTGCCAAAAACATTTGCGCCGAGGGAGACGAGGAGGTTGCTCCCAAGCCCTCGCGTTTTGCCTTTATCAACCGCATGAGCGAGTCTTACAGCCGAACAATGGAAAACTTCAGAGCAAACTCCCGTGCCGACGGCGAGGCCATTCGCCATAGGTACGAGGAAAAGAAACAACAAAAAAACAGCAAAAAGAAAAAATAACGTCATAGCTTGACGGGGAAGGAGGTACGCAATGAAAAAGCAAAAGCTTGGAATGGGTTGGCTCATTCCGGGAGCCATTATGCTGGCAAATCCCGTAGTCGCTTTTTATGACATTTTGCCCGACTGCATTGGGTATCTGCTCCTTTGCGTGTCTTTGTTCCGCCTTGCCGACCTCAACGAATCCATCGCAGATGCGCTCAAGCGCTTCCGTACGCTTATTTGGATCAGTATGGGCGGACTCCTCGCGCAATATTACATCTACAATGTGCTTGCAAAAGAGCCGGGGCTCAATCCGCAGGAGATCCCCACCATGGTTCTTCTTTGCTCCTTCGTCATAGCGGTGCCGCAAATTTATTTTGCCGTTCCCGCATGGCGTGATCTGTTCCGGGGCTTTTGGCAGATTGCCGAGCGACACGGCGGACAAGCCGTGTTTCAATACGGCAAGCGCAACAGCAACCTTTGCGAGCGTATGCGCCGCGCATCGGGCATTTACGTAGTGCTTCTTGCACTCCTGCCCATTCTGCCCGAGTTCTCGGTGCTCACCACCGTCGAATATGAGTTTGAAAAGCTCCCCTTCGATTGGTACCAATTTATCTGGCTCTTCCGTGTAACTGCCATTATGGTGCTTACCGTCCTCTTTTTGGTGTGGATCGTTCGCCTTATCCGCTTTGTGCTCCTGTTCACACGCGATGAGGGAATGATGGACTCCATTCGGGAGCGTTACGAGCGAGATATTCTGCCCCAAAGTGATATGCTCAGCTTGCGTCGTTTGCGCTTTGGCATTGTATTTTTGGTCATTGGCGCGGCACTTACCGTCAACATCTGCATTGAAGAAAAGATCCTTGTTCCAAGTGTACTGTGTGCCGCGTTTGCAGCTGTCGGTGTGCTCGTTTTTGGCAACGACCTGCAAGGTCGCAAGCCGTTTTTCCTCTCTTGCGGAACGCTCGGCGTCCTTAGCATTGCGGAGCTTATTCTCAACAAATACTACACCACCTATTACTCCTACGAGGCATCGGGATGGGATCCCAATGCCTACCGCCTATTCTTGGGACTGCGTGCAATACAGGTAGCCGAGGCGTTTTTGGCGGCAGGAATGTTCTATCTTCTCTTAAACCTTTTCGCGGGCTTCATCAAGGAGCGCGTGTTTGAAAAATATGAGGGCACCGACACCGAAGCACTTTCCGCCCGTGCCACCGAGCGGCTGCACAGATCCTTTGAAAAGAAGATCCTTGCTTGCAAAATTTTGTTTTTTGTGGCAGCCGCTGCCATTGCAGCCGAATCCATTTTCCAAATCGATCATCCTTGGCTTTGGTGGATCAGTGTTCCCACAGTGGTAGCATCTACCATCACCTTTGCCACCTTCCTTTATGCACTTTTTGACCAGCTCGTATGGCAATCGGGCAAGGGAGAGGCGCATAAAAACGGTTGATGTGGGGCATAATGAGTACGTAATTCCCAAATTACAAAAAAGGAGTGCTCATTATGCAAAACCAAAACAACAACCAGAACAAGAATCAAAACAAAAATCAGAACCAAAACAACAACCAAAACAAGAACCAGAACCAAAACAACAACAACCAAAACAGACAGAACAACAATCAGTACGAGCAAAAAAAGAACGAGCGCTAAGCGCATCCCTCTCCCCAAGAGAGGGGTACATAAGGATTTTGCTCGTACTGCTTTTTAGAAAGGGGGAGAGCCGTGTTTGCCATAGACCGCATACCCAAGGGCGTATTGGATAGCCTGTTCGCCAAGGGAATTGATGCTGATTCGATACTGTTGGCGGCACACGCCGACCGCACACGCGAGCATGCCGTGGGTGATGAATATCTTTTTGCCACAAGCGAGGAATTGATTGTACTACATAACGGAGCAGATGCAACGGATGCTCCCACCTTTACCACCTATCAAATCAAAGAGCTGCGCGGTATTGCAGTAGAAGAATTGCTTTCCTCGGGACGTCTGACCGCGCGCACGGGTGAGGATAACGCGCCCGTCCTCATTGCCGCCTTTACCAACTTTTGCAAAGAGTCGATGTTCCTCTTTGCCAAATACGCAAACAAGATCGCCGCAGGCGAAGAAATTGTGATCGACGAAAAGGACGATCCTGCCGCAAAGCAATGTCCCAAGTGTGGCTTGCGCTATCCCGATCTCAACCGCCGCATTTGCCCCCACTGTATGGAAAAGGGCAAGCTCTTCCGCCGTTTTTCGATCTTTTTGATGCGTTATCGCGCATCTATCATTATCACCATGATTTCTTTGGCGGTAATGACCGCACTCAGTATTCTCGCGCCCTATCTCTCCAGCGGATTTTTCTACGATGAGGTCATCTACGGCGTAGGTGAGTTTGCGGGGCAGATCCTTTTGGTGCTCGGGCTCATCATTGCCACACGCCTGCTCAAAACATTGGTAACGATGGTAAACAACTACGTTACCTCGCGCATTGCCGCCAAAATGGTGTTTGACCTCAAAAAGACCATCTTCTCGGCAATCGAACGCCTCTCTCTCAGCTTTTTTACAGGACGTCAAACAGGTGGCTTGATGACACAGATCAACGAGGACGCCAATACCATTTATTCTTTTTTTTGTGACGGCGTACCGTACATGCTTATCAATATTGTACAGGTATCCGTACTGTTGGTTTTGCTCTTTTTGATGCAACCAATGCTTGCTTTGGTATCTCTGCTTACCGTTCCGGCATTTTTGTTCTTTATTAAATGGATGTACCGCCGTCAACGCCTTTACCATGCACGCCGCTTTGCGGGCTCGAAGCAGATGAACTCCTTTCTTGCCGACGTTTTTTCGGGTGTGCGCGTGGTAAAAGCATTCTCCAAGGAGGACGTCGAAATTTCGCGCTTTACCGTCAGGAACCAAAATCTTGCCAAGAGCGAAAAACAGCTGGCTCTCTTCTCCAATTACAGTGGGCAAACTGCTCATCAGTTGCTTTACCTTGGCAACATTGTGGCGTGGGCCTTGGGCGGTTGGATGATCATTTCGGGCAAGGGCGGCATGACCTACGGTACGCTCCTGACCTTTATTGCCTACATGAATATGATCTACTCGCCGCTTGAGTTCTTTGTGCATTTCTTTGATATGACAGCAGATTGCTCAAACGCGCTGCAACGTTTGTTTGAAATTATGGATGCCGAGCCCGACGTAGTGGAAAAAGAAAACCCCGAACGCCCACAAGATCTTGGCGGCAGTGTGGAGTTTGAAAACGTTTCCTTCTCCTATCAAAAGGGCAGAAAGATCATCAGCGACGTCAGCTTCGAGGTTCCCGACGGACACGTGCTTGGCATTGTGGGTCACACGGGAGCGGGCAAGAGCACGCTTGCCAATCTCCTTATGCGTATGTATGACGTGGACGAGGGCGAGATCCGCATTGGCGGCTATCCCGTAAAGGATCTGGAGCTTGCCACGCTTTACCGCCACGTTGCTATCGTTTCGCAGGAGACCTATCTCTTTATGGGAACGATCCTTGAGAACATTCGCTACGCGCGCCCCGATGCCACCTTTGAGGAAGTGGTTGAGGCGGCAAAGTGTGCAGGTGCACACGAGTTTATTATGAAGCTTCCCGATGCCTATCATACGCGCATCGGCTTTGGATATCAGGATCTTTCGGGCGGTGAGCGTCAACGTGTTTCCATTGCGCGTGCCATTCTCAAAAATCCCAAGATCCTCATTCTTGACGAAGCGACCGCGGCAATGGATACCGCAACCGAGCGCAAGATTCAAGAGGCACTCGGTGAATTGATCAAGGGTAAGACCACCATTATGATCGCACACCGTCTTTCTACTCTGCGCGATGCCGACGAGCTCGTGGTCATCGAGCATGGCAAGGTAGCGGAGCGCGGCACACATCAAGCGCTGCTCCAAAAAGAGAACGGCGTTTATAAAAAACTGTTCACTCTGCAAGAGGAAGCTCTGAAGAGTGCGGGCATCAGTGAGTAAGAAAGGAGAACCGATATGAGACCACCTATGATGGGTATGAGAGGTGAGGGCAGAGGCCCGTTCCCGGGCGGACGCCCCGATAAAGGACCTGTGCGCACCTTGGCCGAGCTGTCGGTCACCGTTTGGCTCACCCCCGAAAACGCTACGTTCTACATCAAAAACGATTTTCTGCATATCAAGACCGAAACCTACGAGGGCAGGGCATTTCTTTGCCGAGAGTTCCCGTTTGAGCTTGAATGGGAGTTCATTTCGGTCATGAACGAGGAGCAAGCAGAGGTCGGCATTATCAAGGCGATCAACCTTTTTGAAGGTGTCGGCGAGGAGCTTCTTCGCACCGAGCTTTTACGCCGTTATTACGCCCCCGTTATCGATAAGATTATCAGCGTCAAGGAGCGTTACGGCTTTTCCTATTGGCGTGTGCATACCGCCGAGGGCAATGTCAGCTTCACTCTGCACGATACCTATCGCAGCATTATTCGTGCAGGCGGCGGACGTGTCGTTATGCTTGACGTCAACGGCAATCGCTTTGAGATCCCCGACGCCGGGGTGCTTGACCGCAAGAGCTACAAAAAAATCGAGCTCTACCTTTGAGGTGTCGGCGTATGAAACAAACAAGAAAACCAACCCCCGAGGAGCGATTGCAGGAGCTCTCTCCCGCCTTTGATCCTACGGGCACAGTAGCGTGCTTTGTCACGCATCTTGACCCGACCGACCCCAAAAAGAAGACAGAGAATGCAGTTCTTTTTACACGTGACGGGTTGACGGTTTGGCGCGACGGCGATATGTCTCTCTCTGAGAAAGCGGAGAATATCGAGCGCGTATCCCTTGGCCGCGGCGTGGGCTGCTGCTGGGTGGAATACACTCGCAAGAGCGATGGTGAGGTGATTCTCGTCGCGCGCGCCGACAGTACGCAGGAGGCAGGGCTTGGCAAAGCGGTCAAGCTTATCAACCGCTTTTTGCGCCAGGGCCTGATCGACCGCGAAGAAAGAGATAACGACACCACGGGCAAGATCTGTCCCAAGTGCCAAAAGCCCTATCCGCGCGGCTCGCACGTGTGCCCACACTGTGCATCTAAATCCCGTGCCATTCGGCGACTTTTGGGCATGGCAAGTGCCGAGTGGTGGCGCATTGCTATCTCTGTTGTTCTTTTCTTCTTGAGCACGGGCGTTAGCATCGTTATCCCCATGATCAACCGCGATATGGTTGACCTCTACATTCAAAATACCGAGGCCGAAGCAAACACCGCCTTTCTGTTGGGCTTTTTCGGTGTTGTTCTCTCGCTGCTGTTGGCCAATATTTTGCGCCGCCTGATCGGTATGGCACGCGGACATCTGTTGGCGGTTGCAGGCAACAACTTAGTTGTGCGTCTGCGTGATACGGTGTTCCGCAAGATTCAAGAGCTTTCCATTGCCAAGGTTTCGGCACGCACATCGGGCGATCTCATGAAGCACGTCAACAGTGACACGCAAGAGATCAAGCGTTTCCTTGTCGACCAGATTCCCAATATGCTCGAGCAAGTGCTTTTGCTTGTCGGCATTTCGGCGCTGATGTTTGGCTACGACCCCTTGATGGCGGCACTGATTCTGATCCCCATGCCGCTGGTGGCATTCTGCTTTCGTTTCTTTTGGCGGTTTATGCATTCCATGTTCCGCAAGCGTTGGGATATCAACTCGCGCGGCAGTGCCATTCTGCACGATATCTTCTCGGGCATTCGCGTAGTCAAATCCTACGGTATGGAAAAGAGGGAAGAGGCGCGCTTTGTTGGCATTGCAGAGCAGGAAAAAGACCTGCAGCTCCGCATAGAGCGTTTTTGGGCGGTGCTCATGCCTATTCTGCAATTTTTAATGGGCTTTGGCGAGTTCGTTTTGCTCTATTACGTCGGCACGCAAATGCTGACAGGCAAAATGACGGCGGGTGAAATGTCGCAGTTCTCGTCCTACACCTCTATGATCTTCGGCCCCTTGATGGCACTGATGCGCTTCCCGCGTATGTTTATGCACATGATGGTGTCTCTTACACGTGTTTATGACATCATCGACGAAAACGTCGACGTTGCCGACGGACACGAGCAAGAGCTTGACAAGATTGAGGGATACATTGATATCAACCACATCACCTTTGGTTACAGTGCAGGTGAGGATGTTCTCAATGACGTTGACTTGCACGTAAAGCCGGGCGAGTTTATCGGACTTGTCGGAAAATCGGGCGTGGGAAAATCTACACTCATTAACCTTGTTATGCGCATGTATGACGTTGACGAGGGCTCGATCTGCATCGACGGTGTGGACGTGCGCAATATTTCACAAGAGTCACTCCGCCGACAAATGGGTGTCGTATTGCAGGAGACCTTCCTCTTTACGGGTTCCATTTGGCAGAACTTGACCTACGCCAAGCCGAACGCTACACGCGAAGAGGTCATCAATGCCGCCAAAATGGCAGGCGCGCATGAATTTATCGTTCGCTTGCCCGACGGCTACAACACCTACGTTGGTGAGCGCGGACACACGCTTTCGGGCGGTGAGCGGCAGCGTATTGCAATCGCACGCGCCCTTTTGCACGATCCACGCATTCTCATTCTCGATGAAGCGACCTCGGCACTGGATACCCAAACCGAAAAGCTGATTCAGGATGCCTTGGCATCCCTTGCATCGGGCAGAACCACCATTGCAATCGCACACCGTCTCTCCACGCTTCGCAACGCCACACGCCTTGTGGTGCTCAACGAGGGCAGCGTTGCCGAGGTTGGCACACACGATGAGCTGATGGCAAAAGAGGGCATCTACTACGGCCTTGTTATGGCACAAAGAGAAATGACGAAGATGAATTAAAACGGGGCAAGTCATTTAGCGCAGAACAAAAGACGCTCAAACAAATGCCCCGAATAGGGCTAAATTTTAAGCATACCCTTATAAAAAGTTGAAATCCGCCGAGTTTTTTCTCGGCGGATTTCTCCATTTTTATGCGGCTTTTTAGTCGCGCTCGACCTTTCTGCCGTACCGTTGTACGGCGACGATAGGTCGATCACGCCTTCTGCATCTAACTGACTCAGCCCGTATCGTTTATTTTGCGGTTTTCGCTGTGTTCTTTTTTTCTACCGCTCTCTCATAGAGAATTTCGGTTGCAAACGCCAATTTGGTAATGACGTTTTGTTTGGTGGGGTAGCAGTAGAAGGAATCGTTGTCTACCGAAATTTCAAAGCAATCATAGGGCTTGACATAAACCCAATCGTATTCAATGTGCAAGCTGTTGTTTTGAATGGGCAGGCGTTGCGTGCGGTAATCCGCACCGCGGTAATGACCGGTTAGGATAAATCCGTTCTCTTCATCGTGGGTAATTTTTCCGGGACCGATGTGGTCGAATTTCCAGCAACGGGGTTGCGTGTAGACGTCTACATCATCAGAGAAGGAATATTCTCCGCGCTCGATCTCTGCCTTGACCTCTTCGCGTTCCCACAAATACCAATCGGGTACGTGCGAAAATTCGGTCTCACCCTCGGTGGCCTTCAATTCGCCATTCTCGCAAAGCTCCCACTTCTTGCCGCACGTGGTGCAAAAGATGTGCGTGCCTTCACTTGCCATGGTTTCCTTTTTGCAATGCGGACATTGATACAAAATCTTGTGCAGTCCTTCCGCGCGATAGGGCTCGGTGATGAGAATATTGTTTTCCTTTTGATATCTATACTCGTCGTATTGGAGTGCTTTTTTGATGTGCTCATTGATTTCCGCAACGCTCATCTTTTCAATCTGCTCGGGCGTGAGCGAGAGAGTTGCTACGGTGTGGAGCGGAACCTTGCGCTTTTTGCGGAAGTTCCAAAAAGGGGAATGCAAATGGTTGCCGTGGTGCACAATGGTGACAACGGGCACCTTTGCACGCTTGACAAGTGCGCCCATCGAATCGGGCATATAGGACGTAATGCCGCAAGGGGAGTAGCGCGCCTCGGGATACATGCAAAGCACGTCGCCTCTCTTGAGCACGTGATAGATCGATTTGATCAGCGCAAGGTCGGTGATGTATTTGCGTGTGCCAATGGCACCGATCAGCTCCATCAGCCACGGGCGGCGGTAAAAGCCGTCAAGAGCAACTACATTGTTCACTCTGTGGGGTGTGGTGATGAGAGCGGTCAGCTCAAAATCGATAAAGAATTGATGCGCCGAAAGGATCATATAAGGCGGCTTCAGCCCTTCCATATTGACCTTTTCAATTTTGTATTTTTTGCCGATGAGCAACATTTTGGAAAGAAACCAAATCAGCCAAACGAAAAACATCGGTTGGCGAATGGGGCGTTTTGCATAGTTGTAACGTTTTTTGTTTTTGTAGTTGACCTCGATATTGCCGTTTTGCATTATAAAACCCTCCGCGGTTTGTCGAATTTTGCAGTCACTCGCACATTATATCATAATATGTCAAAAAAATCAAGTATTTTTTTCAAAGCCCCCAAAAATGCATTGCAATTTGCGGCGGTTGGTGCTATAATAAGGAAAGAAAAAGAAAAAAGGAGAAATAAAGTGATCTTCATATACATTCTTTTGGCAGCACTTATCGTTGTGCTTGCCACCTCGCTTGTTTGCTTTTTGAAGATTTTTTATACCTCGCGTCGCGAAAAATGGCCCGAGTATCCCGTGCCTGCGGGGGAGATCTACGAACCGCACCACGCACAAATGATTGAATGGATCAAAGAAGCGCGTGCGCTTCCACATGCCGAGGTCAGCATTCGTTCCTTTGACGGTTTGAAGCTTTGCGGAACGTATTACGAATTTGAAAAAGGCGCGCCTATTGATATTTTGTTCCACGGCTACCACGGCTGTGCCGAGCAAGATCTTTCGGGCGGTGTTTACCGTTGCCAACGCCTCGGCCACAACGTGCTCATCGTCGATCACCGTGCCGCAGGCAAGAGCGAAGGACACGTGATTACCTTTGGTGTAAACGAAAGCCGCGATGCCGCCGCGTGGGTGCAGTACGTTGTTAAAAATATCGACCCCAACGCCAAAATCCTTTTGGGTGGTATCTCGATGGGGGCGGCAACCGTTATGATGGCATCTGCTATGGAGCTCCCCCCGAACGTGGTGGGAACAGTAGCCGACTGCGGTTATACATCGGCAAAGGACATCATCAAAAAGGTTATTCGCGATATGCACCTGCCCCCCAATCTCCTCTATCCCTTCGTGCGCCTTGGTGCGCGCCTCTTTGGCGGCTTTGATCCCGACGCAAATTCTCCCATCGCATCTATGCCCAATTGCCGCGTGCCCGTCATCTTCTTCCACGGTGATACCGATGCCTTTGTTCCTATGTCAATGAGTGAAGAGAACTATAATGCCTGCACCGCTCCCAAGCACTTTGTCATCACACCCGGGGCAGGACACGGACTTTGTTTCCCCGTTGACGTGGATACATACGTGAGAGAAATTGAAGAATTTTTCACGCCCTTTTTGGAAAAGTGAGAGGAGAAAATATAAAAATGAGAAAAAGACCACTTCGCGATGATGAAGTTCGTGTAATTAAAATCGGAGAAGAAGCTTTATTTGAATTTATCTATGAAAAATTTATAGATGAACAGTCCGAGTATTTAGATGTCGATCCGCTTTCGGTTACCAATTCTTTTTCGATTGATTGGGAAAATAGACAGTTCATCTTTTGCGCTTATAAAACAGAAAATGCCAAGGGAGAAATCTTGAATTTGCCGGAGAGCATCGATTTTGGTAAGCTGTTTGAAAAAATGCCGAATACAACCGATTCTATGTATGGGCGAGGTAAATATCAAACCTACACAAAAAGTGAATTGGAAGAAATGTGTAAGTAAAACAATAAGACAAAATGAAAAAGCAGTCGCATCAAAGCGACTGCTTCTTTTTATGCAAATCAACTCTCTTAGAAATCAGAGTCTCGGTGGTGCCTGATTTCTTGCGGTAGCAAAAGCGAGGTTTCACCTCGCGCCGACCGTCTATCCGTGTTTTATCGAATTGCCCTTATATTTTTTGTTAGAGAGTTTTTGAAGGGGTGTGGGGGAACTTTTTGCAAAAAGTTCCCCCACGTAAACGTGTCTTATTCAGTTCTGAGTGCCTCAACGGGATTGCGTTTTGCGGCAAAGCCGGAGGGGAAGATACCTGCGATAAGGGTCAGAGCCATGCTGATGCCTACCAAGATGAATGCAGCGGCGGTAGGCAGAACTGCCTTGAGGTTTGCAAGACCGGTCAACTCAAACAGGATAATGTTGATTACCACGTTGAGACCGAGCGTAATGCCGATACCGAGCGCGCCTGCAACAAAGCCGACGATGAGTGTTTCGGCGTTGAATACGCGGCGGATATCCTTCTTCGATGCACCGATCGCACGCAGAATACCGATCTCCTTGGTTCTCTCAAGTACCGAGATATAGGTGATGATACCAATCATAATAGAGGAAACTACCAAGGAGATTGCAACAAAGGCAATCAGCACGTAGGTGATGGCATCAACGATTGTTGTTACCGAGGACATCAAAAGAGCGACGTAGTCGGTGTAATTGATCTGCTGATCCTCTTCAACCGTTTCATTGTACTTGGCAATGAGCTCGGCGATGAGGTCCTTATCCTCAAAGGTGTCGCAATAGAGGTTGATCGCGCTGGGCGAATCAATGCTCACATTGCCAAGCAGGGTAAGGTTCTTTTCATAGGTGGAATCGGAGTAGTTGTCAAGATACTCATCGTAAAGAGCAACATATTCTTTGTCGGTGAGTGTTGCCATGGTTTGCTCCATCATAACCATCAATTCCTCGGGAGTCTTGCCTTGCAGCATCTGTTGCACGCCTGCAGCGTATTCCTTCACGTAAACTTCCTTAAAGGATTGATAGAAGGTGTAACGCAGCATATCGTCGTCAACCTTGGCAATGGCTTCCTGCGCCTGCTCGGGGCTCATGCCCTGCATTTGTGTTAGGGCAAAGATGGCAAAGGGACGAAGTCCGCCGGCAGCGGTCAAGCGCTTTTCAAACTCTGCCTCTACCATATCCTCTGTGGGGGTAGCGATCAGCTTTGTGAACATAGCCAGCTTGGTAGCAACGTCCATTTGTGCCATAGCTGCCTCAACAGCGGCTCTCTTTTCGGCAGGGGTGAGGTTAATGGTGCTCTCGGTCTTAAAGGGCTTGCCGGTGAGCACGTCGATGTCGGGAGAATTGATCTGCGCTTGCAGAAGCTCCGAGGTCGCGGTCTTTTCGATCGCATGCTTGGTCAGTTCAGCGGTGTAGGCAATGGTGCCGCTCAAAATTGCGGAGGAGGTGTTTTCGCCGGGGCGGACGATACCCGAAATTTTGAGGTCGATACCGAGATTTGCATTGTTGTAAAGGAAGGCAAGACCGGAGTCGGTGTTGCTGATGTTGGTGTAGGTGTCGTCAAATTGCTTTTGGTAGCATTCGGATTGCAGGAAGAGACGGAAGGACATATCGCAAAGCTCTTCATAGCTCCAGGATTTTGCCTGGGTGGTATCCAATGTCTCGCCCTTCGATGCAGCCATCAGCGCTTCCATAATCTCTTTTTCGGTGCGCAGACCGAGTGCGTAGAGAGCCAAATCGCTAATTTCGTTTTGCTTGTTGACTACCAAAACGACTTCGTTGTATTCGGTGGGCCATTCACCGTAAATGAGGTCATATTCATCTTCAATGAGCGAGTTGATGGTGTCGCCCTCTTCAACGCCGGGCAGCATTTCCTGCCATACGTTAAAGCTACCCATCATCGAGGAACCTATGCCGCCCATGCCCATCATCGAGCCGGCCGCACTGTCGTTCATGCTGCCGCCGTAAATGGCGTTGATGAGCTCCATCGCATCGGATTTGATCACGTTGCCGTCGGCGTCCTTGGTCAAAACGCTCCAGTTAAAGTTGTACTGATATTGAATTGCCGTAAGATATTCCTTAAACGCCTCGGTCGATTCAAGGTGCTGCTTAAATGCCTTAAGGTCGTTTTTGTTCGTATCGGCGGTGTTAAGAGAGTTCATTAAATCCACAATAATGGTGCTCTCATATACCTTGTCCAAAACGCGGTTGTTTTCCTTTTCCTCACTCGTTTTCATCATAGTGGTGATGAGCGAGGAGATGTCGGTCGACTCCGCCAACAGCTGAATGGGGTAGCTTGCCAAGGTGTCTCTTTGCACCGCGTTGATATAGTTGTTAACGCCCGTGGAGACAGAAAGAATGAGTGCAATACCGATAATACCGATAGAGCCCGCAAAGGATACCATAAAGGTACGTGCCTTTTTGGTCAACAGATTGTTGAAGGAAAGGGAGAGCGCCGTCCAGAAGGACATCGACTTTTTGCGCTTTCTCTTACGGGCAGAAAGGGCTACGCCCGTGCCGCCAAGCTTGTACTTTGCAATGTCGTCCTCATCAATGGAGAAGAGCTGACCGAGCTTCTTCTTTTTCTTTTGGGGTCTTTCTCCGTAGCCGTCAAAGCTGCTGTAACTGTAGCAGGGGTTGGTGTCGTTTGTAATGCGACCGTCAACCATCGAAATGATGCGGCTGGAGTATTCCTTTGCCAAATCGGGGTTGTGCGTTACCATAATAATGAGCTTGCGGCGAGAGATCTTTTTTAAGATCTCCATGATCTGCACGCTCGTTTGGGTGTCAAGTGCACCGGTGGGCTCGTCGGCAAGAATGATGTCGGGGTTGTTTACCAATGCACGCGCAATGGCAACACGTTGCATCTGACCGCCGGAGAGCTGTGAGGGCTTTTTGTTAATCTGGCTTGCAAGTCCTACGTCGCGCAGAGCGCGAATAGCACGGTTGCGGCGCTCCGCGGGGGAAATACCCGAGAGTGTGAGTGCCAACTCAACGTTTGCGAGCACCGTTTGGTGGGGGATGAGGTTGTAGCTTTGGAATACAAAGCCAATGGAGTGGTTTCGGTAGGTATCCCAATCGGCGTCGGTGTATTCCTTGGTCGAAACACCGCCAATAATCAGGTCACCGCTTGTGTATTGGTCAAGACCGCCAATGATGTTGAGCAGGGTAGTCTTTCCGCATCCCGAGGGGCCCAAGATCGAAACAAATTCGTTGGGGCGGAAACGCAGACTGACTCCCGCTAAGGCGCGCACACTCGTGTCGCCTGTGTGATAATCCTTTACAATTCTTCTCAGTTCCAGCAATTGATTTGCCTCCTAAATCAATATAAATTATAATATTCCAATATTATTTTACAAGTGTAATGTGAAAAAAAGGTGTTTTTTTTGCTATTTTTTTGCGACATTTATTTGACGTTTTCTTCCTCTACTTCGCCGGAGGTGAACTGACTGTTGTAGAGGTGGTGATAGAAACCGCCGGCAGCCAAAAGCTCCTCGTGCGTGCCTTGCTCCACGATCTTGCCGCTCTTCATTACAAGAATGCGATCGGCACTCTCAATGGTAGCAAGACGGTGTGCCACAATAAAGGACGTGCGTCCCTTCATCATTTCGGCAAAAGCGCCCTGAATTTTCAGCTCCATACGGGTGTCGATGGACGAGGTCGCTTCGTCGAGAATGAGCATAGGGGGGAGAACGAGCATCACGCGCGCAATGCAGAGCAGCTGTTTTTGCCCTTGCGAGAGCGAGCCGCCGTTCTCACCGAGAACGGTATCGTAGCCACGGGGCAATCGCTTGATAAAGGAATGCGCGTGCGCTGCCTTTGCGGCGGCAATTATTTCCTCGTCGGTCGCATCGGGGCGCCCCATGCAAATGTTTTCGCGTACGGTCGCGGCGCGTAGCCAAGTGTCTTGCAGAACCATGCCCCAAGCAGCGCGCAGAGATTTGCGCGTTGTGTTGCGAATATCCTTGCCGTCCACCGCAATGCTGCCTTCGTTCACATCGTAAAAGCGCATTAACAGGTTGATTAGCGTCGTTTTGCCGCAGCCCGTAGGGCCGACGATGGCAATGCGTTGACCGGGGGTGACCGTAAGATTGAGATCGCGGATCAGGTCTTGCTCGGGCGTGTAGGAGAACGCGACGTTTGTGAGCGTTACGTTGCCCTCGGCTTCCTTGATGACGTGTGCCGTGGGAGCATCGGGTGTGAGCTCGGGCTCGTCGAGAATTTCAAACACGCGAGCGGCACAGGCAAGTGCATTTTGCAGCTCGGTCAAAACGCCGGAAATCTCATTAAAGGGCTTGGTGTATTGGTTTGCATAGTTGAGGAACACCGAAAGCGTACCAACCGTCAGCGTTGTGCCGGGGGTAATGCACATGATAGCACCCACAAGTGCCACACCCGCATAAACGAGGTTGTTGACAAAACGGGTTGAAGGGTTGGTGGTCGAGGAGAAGAAGGTTGCGCGGAGTGCGCATTTGCCAAGGCGACTGTTCACCTCGTCAAATTCCTCTTGCAATGCTTCCTCGCGTCCGTAAGCCAATACCACCTTGTGGTTGCCTACGTATTCGTCAATAAGCGCGGTCTGCTCGGCACGTGTTGCCGATTGCAGGCGGAACATCGAATAGGTCTTTTTGGCAATGAATGCGGCAACAAAGAGCGAGAGCGGTGTGATCAGAATGACCACCAGCGCAATTTGCCAACGCAATACCAGCATAATGATGAGCGTGCCGAGAATGGTGAGAATTCCCGTAAAGAATTGTGCAAAGCCGAGTAGCAGTCCATCGGTGAATTGGTCAACGTCGGTGATCATACGGCTGAGCACGTCACCCGTGGGGTGAGAATCGATATAGGAAAGGGGCAGGCGTTGCAGCTTTTCAAACGCCTCGCGGCGCAGTCGGCGCACCATTCCATAGGTGATGCGGTTGTTGATGACGTTCATCAACCATTGAAAGAGAGCCGATACGAGGGTGCAAATGCCAATGGCAATGCATGCTTGCCATACACCGCTCCAATTGACGTCGCCCTTGCCGATAATGCCGTCAATGGCGCGCCCCGTTAAAAGGGGAATGTAGAGCGAGAGAGCCACAATGGCGGCGGCAAGCAAGAGAGAGGCACCGAGCGCCAAGCGGTAATGCTTGAGCCCCGCGAATACGCGCGCAAGCGCACGACGGTCAAAGGTCAGCTTTTTCATGCTTGCTCACCCCCTTTTTTGAATTGCGATTCGTGAATTTCACGGTAAACCTCGCAACGGGCAAGCAGCTCGTCGTGTCTGCCTTGGTCAACCAGCGCGCCGTCTTCCATTACCAAGATCAAGTCTGCATGGCGAATAGATGAGGTACGTTGTGAAATGATAAATATGGTGGGGGAGTTAGGGAGAGTGTGCAATGCTGCACGCAACGCGGCATCGGTCGCATAGTCGAGAGCTGAGGAGCTGTCGTCCAAAATCAAAATTTCGGCACCTCTGATAAGTGCGCGTGCAATGGTCAGGCGTTGACGCTGACCGCCCGAAAAGTTCTTGCCGCCCGCGCGTACGGGCTCGTCAAGGCCATTTTTTTGCAAAATAAATTCTTTGGCTTGTGCCAATTCAAGTGCTTGCCACATTTCCTCTTCGGTGGCATTCTCCTTACCCCAAGCGAGGTTGGAGCGTACCGTGCCCGAGAAGAGGACTGCCTTTTGCGGAACAACGGCAATGCTATCGCGCAGAGTGTTAACATCAAGGGAACGAACGTCGCGGCCGTTTATCAGCACGCGCCCCTTGGTTGCTTCATAAAAACGGGGAATGAGGTTGATCAGCGAGGTCTTACCCGAACCCGTTGAACCAATGATACCGACCGTTGCACCGCGAGGGGCGGCAAAGCTGATGCCCGAAAGGGTTTCTTCGGCATCTCCCGCATAGGTCAGAGATACGTCCTCAAAGCGCACCGCATCGTCGGCGTTGCCGTAAACAGTATCGTCATCAAGGACTTCCATACCGACGGGGGTATCGAAAACAGCTTGCACGCGGTCGGCAGAGGCAAGTGCCTTGGTTACGGTGAAGACCGTCATGGCAAACTTTACAAGCTCGACCAAAATTTGTGCCATATAGTTGGTGAGTGCTACCACGTCACCCTGCGACATATCGCCGATTTGTACGAGCTTGGCACCCGATGCCAACAGAGCGATAACGCCCACATTGACGACCACAAGCGTCAGGGGATTCATTAAGGCGGAAATGCGGCCTGCAAAATTCTGCACGCGGTTATGTTCCTCGTTAGCGGCAGAAAAGCGAGTAATCTCGTCGTCCTCTTTACGGAAGGCACGAAGCACGCGCACGCCCAAAAGGTTTTCACGAACCACACCCGTCACGGTGTCGAGGTTCTTTTGCACCTTTTTGTAAATGGGGTTGGTTTTGAGCATGATCGAAAAAACGATGATTGCCAAAACGGGAATGACAACGGCAAATACCCAAGCACCCTTTGCATCTACGAGAAATGCCATAGTTGCGGCACCCAAAACGATGATGGGGGAGCGCAAAAGCAGGCGGAGCGTAAAGTTGACGGCGGACTGCACCTGATTGACGTCACCCGTCAGTCGGGTGATCAGGGTAGAGGTGCCCACACTGTCGGTCTGTGCGTAAGAGAATTTTTGAATATGCGCAAACAGATCGCGGCGCAGATCGGTGCTCACACCAACGGCGGCACGTGCGGCAAAATACTGTGCGATAAGCGAGCAGGTCAGTCCCACGGCGGCAAAGCCGACGAGAACGCCAAAGCAAGCAAAAATAACACCCTTGTCACCCACGGCAATACCGTCGTCAATAATGGTCTTTACCACAAGCGGCACCAAAAGGTCAAAAACCGCTTCCAAAAGCTTAAACAAAGGGCTAATGATACATTCCTTTGTGTAGGGCTTCAAATATTTGAGCAGCTTTCTCACGCGCGCACATCCTTTCTTTTAATAGTGGTTATTAATATAAGAATATTAACCTATCTATTGTACGCCAAAAATATGTCTACAATTTGAACTTTTTGTGAAAAAAACACATTTTTGTGCAAAATGGCTTGACAGTACAATACTATGCGTGGTATAGTATTATGCGAAAGGGGGTATTGCATGGATATTCAACTCAAACGAGGACTCCTCGACGTATGTGTTTTGGCGGCTTTGCGCCGAGCAGATTCCTATGGCTATCAGATCGTCAAAGAAATTCAACCCTATATTGCCATTTCCGAGTCAACGCTCTATCCCATTTTGCGACGGCTCGAGGAGGCGGGGCAGCTCACCGTTTATGCAATTGAGCACAACGGCAGATTGCGCAAGTACTATCGCATCACACCAAAGGGTGTTGCACGCCTGAACGCCTTTGCCGAAGAGTGGAAGGAAATGATGCACATTTACCAATTTGTAACGAAAGGGAAATAAGAAATGAAAAAAATCGAATTTTTAGCGCTTTTGCGCCAAAGGATCTCCGTTTTGCCAAAGCAGGAGGTAGAGGCGGCGTTGGAGTATTACAGTGAAATGATAGACGATTACATCGAAAGCGGCTACACCACCGAGCAGGCAATCGCGCAAATGGGCGGTCTCGATAACGTTGCGGCGCAAATTCTTGCAGGCGCGCAAAATCCTTATTACGTCGCACCGTATGCGCAAAAACAAAAGAAAAACGGGCTTTTGATCGCCCTTTTGATCTTGGGCTTTCCCGTTTGGTTTCCTCTGCTTATTACGGCATTCTGCTTGGTGCTCACGGCAGCTATTGCTTTGCTAACGCTTTTCATGGTTACACCGTGGTCGCTGGTCGTATCTTTTGGAGCATCGGCAATTGCTCTTTTGGCGGCAGCACCCGCTATCCTTGTTGGTGAGGGAATTGCGGCACTCGCGCTCACCGTTGGTGCCGCGCTCATTCTTGCGGCGCTTTGCATTCTTTCTACCATGGCGGCACTACGCCTTTCAAGGATTGGCGGCAAGGGCATTGGAGCCATGCTCAAAGGTTTTTTCAAATTGATTTTTAAGAGGAGATAACAAATGAAAAAGGCATTGATTATCGCATTGATTTGTTTAGCCGTGGGAGTACTTATTTTCGGCATCGGCTGGGGGCTTCTGCAAAACAATCCCATTGACAAAAACGTTTTCAAGGATAAGGTTTATTCTTTTGGCGCCGATGAATTGCCAAGTCAGATCCATATCGATACTACCAACTCCTCTGTTGAGTTCCGTACCACCAAAGAGAGCGAGTGGCGCGTGGAATGCATGGACAAAGAAAAGGTCTATCATAAGGTCGAGCTGAACGACGGCGTTTTGACAATTCAAGAGATCGATGAACGCCTGTGGTATGAGCGTATCGGTCTTTTTGCAAACCTGCGTCCGCAGCGTATGATCGTGTATCTGCCCGAGGGAACTTACGGGCTTTTGGATGTTCGCGTTGTTTCGGGTGACGTTTTTCTGCCCGAAGGATTTGCCTTTTCCGATGTTATTCTCAAAAGCACAAGCGGTGACATTTCCTTTGCGGCGGTTGCAACGGGTGATGTGAATATCAAGGTCACAAGCGGTGACATTGCAGTCAGCGGCCAAATCGATGGAGCATTGGAAATTTCCGGTACCAGCGGAGATATTGAGATCAATAACGTAACGCCTACAAGTATTAACATTCAAAGCACTTCCGGTGACGTTGATATGGCAGACGTTGTATGCCGTGAGACGTGTACGGTCAAAATGGTCAGCGGAGAGGTCGAGCTGAAACGCTGTGATGCACTGTCCTTTAACATTACAACCACCAGCGGTGATATTCACGGTAGCATTTTGACTGCAAAGGCGTTCGATTGCAAAACCACCAGTGGAGACATTCATATCCCTGACGATGGCAACGGTGGCACGTTCCGTGCAAAAACACAGAGCGGCGACATCGAAATTACCGTTGTCAAATAAAAATAATCAACAAAACACGCTTATGTTATGCAAAAACGCATAGCATAAGCGTGTTTTTTTATCTTCTTTTCTTTCGTCTTTTCTTACTTGGCGTCCTTTCGCGCGCACCGAGGAATGCACCGCCAATCGAGAGCCCGACCACACCTGCATGTAAAAGCGCCGACACCGCTGCCGAATATCCTGTGGCGTAGCAGTCCGCCTTCCTTGCAAACAAAAGCGAAAAGAGCAGGGAGAGCGCAGTTAAAAAAATCCCGTTTATCAGTCCCGCTCCAAGAGTTGGCAAATGGTAGATGCGTGTTGCAAAATAGCCCCCAACGAATGCTGTCAGTGCGGCACAAAGGAGTCCTGACGCAAGCGAGAGCGAGAGGGGATCGGGTACAAACGTCAAAATGAGCGAGAAGAGCAGCAACAGCCCACCGCCCACCGCGAGGGCAAGGAGAAGTGTGCCAAGGATTCCCCTCAAAAATTGAGAGCCCTCGCCTGCATCACTCCTTCGTTCCCGCGCCCTTTTATATTTTTTTGGTATCTGCTTCATAAAATAAAAACCTCCGTGCAAAACCGTTTGTTACAACGTATTCCGCACGGAGTGTTTTTATGATTGCCATGAGCAATTTTGCATTATTCTGCGTCCTCTGCCTTTACGTCAACGCGGCTGACAGCACTCTTGAGAATGCGGATCTTGGTGCGCTCGTGAGAGGTTTCGATTACACAGGTCTCTTCCTTAATGCTGACGATTTTACCGATAATGCCGCCAATGGTGGTGATCTCATCGCCAACGGCGAGGTTGTTACGCATATCGTTTTGCTCTTTTTCTTGCTTCTTTTGGGGGCGGATCATGACAAAGTACATAACCGCCAAAAGACCGACAAGCATCAAAATCATTGTCAAATCCATTTATAGGTCCTCCATTTGATAAAATTGATCTTAATTATTATAACACTTTTTGGTTTTTATACAAGGGCAAAATTGTAAATATTTTAAGAATTGCACAACTTTTTTCTTTTTTGGCACAAAAAAGCAGGAAAAATCGATGCTCCACTTGCATTTTTGCATCTGTTGTGATATACTATAAGCATTATGAGGAAAGGAAGTACTCTTCTTTATGAAGCTCAAGTATTTGCCTGCGGGCAAAATTGTCAATACCCACGGCTTTCGCGGAACGGTAAAGCTGGAAAGCTGGTGCGATGCGCCGCAAATTCTGGCATCTCTTGATACCGTTTGGTTTTGCAAAAATAAGGAATATACCCCCCGTCGCGTTTTGCATGCGTCGGTTTTTAAGCAGTTTGTGCTGATGGATCTTGAGGGCATCGAAAGCGAGGAAGCTGCTAACGCGCTCCGCAACGTTGAGGTTTTTGCCGCACGCGAGGACCTGCCCGTAGAGGAGGGAAGCTTCTTTATTGCCGACCTTATCGGACTGCCCGTTAAGCACGCCGACACGAATGC
>JAZORZ010000029.1:0-22532 GCA_045656885.1 Eubacteriales bacterium | reverse complement strand
CACCCCCTTCCTCAAAAGCTTTCACACAAAAAAAGAAAAGAGAGCCGTTAGTGTGCGGTTCTCTTTTTTTGTTTGGCGGTATGTTTGAGAAAAACAGGGAGACAGGAAAAACGGGATAGCACTAGCTATCCCGTTTGGTTTTTATTCGTTTGGGTTATTTGGGGTGTTTTTGTGCTCTTTTGGCTACCATTCTGGCTTTTACAACACGCCAGCCGCCCTTTTTGCGAATGATGCGGCGCGTGATCAAGAACGCGATAAGAAGAGTCAGCACACCGCCTGCAATGGGCAAAACAACGGTAAAGAGAACGTTGTTATTGTGTCCGGTATCGTAGTCATCGATGATCTGCGACTGTGTAAAGGCCGCCTCAAACACAAGATCCTCGTCTTCTCCCGTCACAATAACGGGAACATTGCCCCAGCCCGTAAAGGTGTAGGTGAATTCTCCCTCTATTCTCTTGGGGGGATCTTCGGGCAGAACAATCTCATCGCCTGCAAAGTATTCGGCATAGCTCCAAACCTCACCGTTCACAAGGAAGGTCACGCGGTAAACGATGCGTTCTACTTCCAAAACGATGTGCACAGCAGATGCGGGCATTTGGAAAGCAAGCTCGGTGACGGCAACCTCGTTGCCATTTTCATCTGTTACCTTTGCGCCCACGACCTTATAGCCGTAAACGCAGTTGAGGTCAAGCGATATCCAATCCCCTGCAACTGCTTTGCTTGCCAGTTGCATAACATTGCAAAGCTTATTGGCTGTGGGAATGATGGAATATGCATACATCTTGCGCACTGCAAACGCGCCGTTTGCCGTATAGGTAGCATCGGGCAAGCGTTCCCAGCCATTCTCGGTTTGTACCTCAAATATCGCTGTTCTGTCGCTCTCCTCGGCGGTTTCAAATGCAATACTGAAGGTAGGAAGAACAGTTGCACCGCCAATGGGGGCTACAAATTCAAATTGATAAACCGTTGTATCGCCGTTCTGACGTGCGTAAAGCGTGAGTGTGGGGCAACCTGCGGCAATATATGCCTTGAGCTCCTCACCCGAAAGAGACAAGGATAGCTTCCCTTGCCAAGAAACCGTCAAGGCCTTGCCGGTCTCCTCTGCCAAGATGGCTGCCTGACGGAGCTTTACGGCGTTTTGTGTAGAAAGAACAGTAACCTCTGCCTCGCTTTGAAGAACCTCCAGAACGGTGTTAACGCCACCCGTTGCCAAGGGCTCTTTGGTGTAGACCGCCGTATAGGTTACCGCACGGGTAACGCGCGAAACGGTTTTATCCCAGCCAACAAAGGTATAACGGTAATAAGAATCTACATAGGAGGGATCGCCCACAAACTCGGGAACTTGATCGTATTCCCATGCTTCGGTAATGCGTTCGGCACCGTTTTTGATCACCCACGTGATATTGAACTTTTTGGGAGAAGAAACCGTCCAACCCTCGTAGGTAGCATTTCCCGTAACGGGAGCGATCTCGGGAGTCCAACCCGAAAACTCATAGCGATGATACTGTGTTTCATAGGGGAATTGGCTGATAAAATTATATGGATCCGGCGTTGTTCCGTAGTAATACGGCACGGTATTGGAAACACCGTCAACGATCCAGGTAATGTAGTAAACCTTTGGTGTTGCAATATATCGTGGGTAAAGAGAAATGTTTTCGGTGACGCAGGAAACGTCGGCATCCAGAATTTCGCCGTTGGGTAGCAAACGGATCCAACGCAGCCACTCGTAGGTATACGCAGGGGAGTCTTCAAAGGAATAGGGCTCAAGCTCGATTCCCTTGCCGTAGTCAACGAGAATTTTTTGATAAACAGTTCCGTTGGGACGGTAGAGCGTTACCGTCTTGAAGTTTTGAATAGAAATTTCACGTTCCACCTTAGTGGTCAGCGTCAGCTTTTCGGAATAAACGTATTGCTCATATTTTTTAAGCGTGCCGTTTTCTACTTCCTTGCAAAGCAAGTCAGTAATCGCATCCAACGCGGGAGCTTGGGGCTTGTCGCCAATCGGTTTTGGGGGCTCGGGTCTTGGGGTGTTGGCGGGGTTCTCTACGACAGTGGGGGCCTCTCCGGGATCCTCCACAGGTGTGGGGGCCTTGGGAACGAACGCGGGGAGCTCAACCGTGGGCTCTACCGGCACTGACGGAGCTTCCGCATAAGCAACGGCGGTTACAGGGAACGGTGTATTTACGGGATCCCAGTCACCGTCTGCGAAATAGTGAACGTCCTCGATAACCTCGCGCAGCTTTTTGTCATCAATCCGCCAAACGTTTTCGTTTCTCTCGGAGTATTGGTCAAATGCCGTAGAGACAACGAACAAATGTCCCACAAGCTGGCGATAGTGCAGGGTCTTGTCTTTTGTGCCGATATAATCGGAAACCGAAGGATTCTCATAAAGTCCTTTCAGTGTTTTGTAGAGGTCGCAGAAATTTTGTCTGAGGGCATCGTAGTTTTGGGTGTAATAGGTATACAATGCCTTGTATTTTTCGTGATCGGATTTCCATTTTTTGTTGCGGAGATCGGCATATCCCTTGAGCAGAACGCGCAGATTTTTGGTAGCATTACCTGCCAGATGGATATCTGCGGCATTGCATCCACCGGCTATCAGCAAATTCTGATTGGCAAGAACCTCGGTAACGGTCTTACCCATAATATCGTTATACATACACCAGCCGCGGCTCTCTTTTTTGAAGACGGACTCGAACATTGCCAATTTAGCTACCGCCGCGTTGTAGTCCTTTTCGTAGTTCTTGTATGCGGCGTATGCCTGCTGCTTAGCCGGGTAGGCCTCTTGCTCGTCAAAATAGGTTTGCCATTGGTTGTGCGCGTCTACTACCGCCTGATATTTGTTGTACTCAACCATGTAAGCATCGTATTCTTTTTTCAGCGCATCGTAGATCTCTTTTTCAACAAGGTAATTTGCGTAGTCCTCTTCCCACTTCTCGTATGCATTCCATTTGTTTTGCATTTCGACAAGTGCTTCGTAAACAGAGAGCTTTTGGCGATAATCTTCCATCAGCAAATGTGCATCATACCCTGTTTGATATGCCTCGTGGCGGAGCGCATAAACGACCTCGCGAGGAATTTGAATCTCGCATACGTAGTCTGCCTGCATATCAAAGTCACCCGAGTAAACGCAATTTTCAACGTGTGCCGTATAAATACCGTCGCCGGGAATGACCTCATAGCCCTCCCCTGCCAAATACAGCTTTTGGGGAACCCAGGTAACCTCAGCACCGTTTGTTGCGTGATAAGTATAAGGAAGTAAGGTAACGTCCAACACACCGCGGTCACCGTCGTAGTGTGTATCAATACAACTATCGGGAATCAGGTCGGTGTATTGCAGAGCAAGGCCTGACGTTTGCCAATAAAGCATTTCACCTGCGGTGGGTGTACTCTCTAATAAAGCGGTGTAAAGGTCATAAGCGGAAAGCGATACGGTGCTTTCGATGTTGGGATTGGAATAGTCAAGAGAAGGCAACGCCTCCCCATCAGCCACAGTGGGAAGAACCGCTCCGCAAAGCATAACTGCACACAGAAGAATAGACACAAACGCAGAGGCGGCATAACCGAGTTTTGTTTTCATTCGGCACCTCCATTCTAAATGAATAAGTGTTTTTGTACCTTTGCATTATATCATATTTTTCGACAAAAGTCAAGCATTTTGCCCTTTATGGAATATCTTAGAAGGGTCACCCCCGTTGCCTTTCCGCGTTTTCGATCAAAAATCCATTATTTGTGAACGAATTGTAAATCTGTAAGTTTTTTAATAAAATCACTTGACAGCATTACGGGTTTGTGGTATTATATAAGCACAATCATACCGACAGAGTTCGGAAGAAAGGAGATCATAAAAATGATTGTTTTATTTGTACTCGCCGTTATTCTTTTTGTTGCCGCAGTGGTTGCTATCTTCTCTGCGAAAAAGATGAACAAACCTCTCCTGCGCGGACTGCTCCCCACAGCACTTTTGGTGTTTGCCGTGCTTTTGGCAGTTGTTAGCTGCGTTCGCACAGTTCCCACGGGACACACCGGCATTGTTACCACCTTTGGTAAGGTTGAGGACGTTACCTACGAGGCAGGCGTACACTTCTGCGCCCCCTGGCAAGAGGTTGTAAACATGGATAACAGAAACCAAAAAGCATCTGTTCCCCTCTCTTGCTTCTCTTCGGATATTCAAGAGGTTAGTGTTACCTACACCATCAACTATCAAATTTCCAAGAGCAACGCACAAACCATCTATAAGGAGATCGGTATCGGCTACTATGACGTTATCATTGCTCCCCGCATTCAGGAAGCCGTTAAGAGCGAGTTTGCAAAATATACCGCAGAGGAGCTGCTCAATATGCGCTCCAAGCTCTCGGGCGACATTCGTACCCTTTTGACCGAGCAATTGGCAGCTTACAACGTAGTTGTCGTTGACGCATCTATCGAAGACCTCGACTTCTCCGACACCTTTACCGATGCCGTTGAGGCAAAGCAAGTAGCCGAGCAGAAGAGCAAGCAGGCAAAGATCGAGCAAGAACAAAAAAATATGGAAGCCGAAGCCGCTGCAGAGCGTGCAAGAATTGAGGCAGAAGCAGAAGCAACTGTTGCAAAAATTGCCGCAGAAGCCGAACTCGAGGTTGTCAAGATTCAAGCAGACGCCGCTGAGTATGCAGGCCAAAAGGATGCAGCCGTTATCGGTCAAGTTCGCGATATTCTCGCAAAGGATCCCGACAATTTGGATAATGACGATTTCCACACCCTGATGCTCTATTACTACATCCTGCAATGGGACGGCACGCTTCCCGAGACTTATTTCAGCAATAGCGATTTTTATAGCTTCCTTGCAGCACTCGGCACGGGTGCAGTCGGCGGAACAACACCTCCCACCGAAAACGCCCCCACAGAACCTCCCGTTACCCCTTAACCGAACAGGAAACAAAAGACGGAGAGTCTCGAAAGAGACTCTCCGCCTTTCTTTTTCCATCTACGGATGCTCTGCATCCGTCACCTCATCCGTCAAATCCGCAAATCGGATTTGACACCTTCCCCTCAAGGGGAAGGCTTTTTATTGTTTGCCTTGGCAAATCAACTCTCTTAGCGGATAGGGTTAGTGGGTCTCGCTGCGGCTCGGTCACGCTCACGTTCTGACAGTCCACCGGACTGTCATTCATTGCGTTCGCGCCGCTTCGCTACCTAGCCGCTCGCGGTAGCAAAAGCAAGCGCTCCGCTTGCGCCAACTGTCTATCCGTTTCTATGAACTTCCCTTTTTAATCTTTTGTGCGAGAGTTCTTGAAAGGGGTGTGGGGAAAACTTCTCTCAAGAAGTTTCCCCCACAAATCCTTCGTTCTATTCCACTATTTTTCTCGCTTCGGTGTAGTAGCGTTTGTCGCGTGCGGAGCCCATAGAGAAGGTTTTGCGCGGAAGGACACCTTCCTTTTCAATGGCATCAAAGAGCTCGCTTTTGCCCATACAACCGTAAAGGAAGCCGCTGATCTTGCCGCTTGCGCAAAGGGAGATGAGCTCTTCCTCATCGTGAATGTAATCGATAACGGCGTCTTTTTTGTTAGCAAGGTAAGCATCGAGAAATTGCTGAACCGTTCCAACAGCGAGTGCGTGAGGCGGCTGCTCGGCGATGATCACCTCGCGGACATCGCCGCTGACAAAGGTAATCTCTTGCGGCGCGTTGCCCACGTTTTGGTTGGTGGGCTCGGCAAGATACGCCTTGAAATCGGCAAGCAGCTCTTGTGCATCAATCCCTTCTACCGTGCGGAAGATGGGCTCGAATACGAGCGCATCACTGTGAATGTTCATCACCTCGCAAAGCGCGTAGCGGTTACACTCTGTCGCTCCCAACGCACGGCATGCCTTGGCGGTTGCCAATGAATGGTTGCCGTCACCGACTGCAAGCGTAATGCCTCCGTGCAACTCTCCCAATGCCTCGATTTTTTGGCAAATACCGTCCTGCATATCCTCGGGAATGAGATAGCCGCACAGGTGTCCGCCGCCCTGCATCAGTTCAAAATCATAAAGCTTTTGCATCGCTCCGTTTGCGGCAAGAGCGGCAAGGGGTTCAACGATGGCACGCGCAGTGTCGTCCATTAGCATCAGAATGTGCGGCAATTCAAGAGTCGCATTCTTGCGAATCTCCACACGGGGCGGAATACGCTCCAGCACGGTCTTTTCGGTGGCGCGAACGCGAGAGGTAGAGCCCTCGTTGTAATCGTATTCGTCAAGGTCAACCGCACCCACGATGCCGCATCTCACCTTTCCGTCGCGTTGGGTGCGCTCCACGTAAATGAGCGCGTTGGGATATTCCTCAAAAATACCGTCCGCGACGTATTTTTGCATAGCGTTATTGATATTTGCGGTCACCTCTTGGGCATCGGTCTTGCCGAGATAGACCTCGGGATAGATAAGATTGAGCGTTGAGGGATTCTCCCCTGCCGCCGTCTTGACCGCCTGCCAGTATTCCTCGTTAGATGTAAACTGGTCGCAGGCAATGACCGACCACGCCTCAAAATTTTGTTTGGGTAACAGTATATTTGCAGGTGAAAAAATCGCCTTTTTCATTTTGTTCTCCTTACTTTTAGAGGTATTATTTTTATAGATCTAAAAGGTCATAAACTTTATAAATGTCACCGGCTCCCATTACGATCACCAGATCGCCCTCTTTTGCGTCGCGCATAAGCGCTTTTGCAACATTTTCAAAACTTCCGCAATACTCGGCAGTGTCACCGATTGCCTTGGCAAGCCCCTTTGAGGTGACACCAAAAATATTTTCCTCACGTGCGGCATAAATATCGGCAAAATAAACGCGATCGGCACAATCGAATGCGCGTACAAACTCATCAAACAGAGTAGCCGTGCGGCTATAGGTGTGGGGCTGATAGGCGCAAAGAATGCGTTTGTAGCCCATTTCTCTCGCCCCTGAAAGCGTTGCGGTGATCTCTACAGGGTGATGTCCGTAATCGTCGTAAACAACGGCACCGCCGAGGGTTCCCTTGCGTTCCATGCGACGTTTTGTGCCAACAAAGCTTGCAAGCGCATTTGCGATTACATGGGGGGCAATGCCGCAAACACTTGCCGCGGCGGCTGCCGCCAAGGCATTGTAAACGTTGTGCATGCCAAACACCTGCAGCTCAACGTTGCACAAAAGTGTTTCTTTGCTCCAAAATTCAAACTCGGTAATGCCGCCCTCATGGCGAATGTTGCGCGCGGTATAGTCGGCACTCTTTTCGATGCCAAAGGTAACGTGGCGTCCCTCAAAATCTTTCAAGGCAAGCACGCTCTCGGCATCGTCGGCGTTGTAAAGAGCCGTACCGCCCTTGCCTGTTCGTCTCGCATAGGCGAGGAAGGACGCGCGGACTTGTGCAAGACTTTTGAAATAATCGGGGTGATCCATTCCCATATTCAAAATCACCGCCAGAGTGGGGTTAAAGTCAAGGAAAGAATCCATATATTCGCAGGCCTCAAACACAAAGTGCTCGCGCTCTTTTCCAATATGGCAGGTAGATCCCCCAAGCAAGGGGAGCTCGGCACCGCAAAGAACGGTGGCATCGGCATCTTGCAAAAAGATTTGCGCACACATTGCCGTGCAGCTGCTCTTGCCGTGCATACCCGCAATGCCAATGCGGTGGCGGTAGGATACCATCAGGTAGCCGAGGTAGTCGGCACGCGAGAGGAGCGGTTTGCCTGCCTCCTGTGCCGCCAAGTATTCGGGGTTATCGGCACCGATGGCAACCGTGTAAACCACAGCATCGTAGTGCGCGATATTTGCCGCATCGTGCGACGGGAACACGGGAATACCCATCTCGCGCAGGTGCGCCGTTTGGGCGTTCTCAGAGCGATCCGATCCTCCTACCGAGTAACCAAGTGAGAGCGAAATTTGCGCCAGCGACGACATACTGATGCCACCAATGCCAATAAAGAAAATGCTGTGGCAATCCTTTAGCATTTCGCTAATACGCTCATGCCCGTAATGTGTGTTTTCCAGAGCCATATCGCTCTCCCCTTTCCAAGTCCCCGAGAAGGACTTTATTTTTATGTATGGCAATCCCTGTTGTTTTGTGACAGTTTTGTGACGGTGTTCTTACACCTTTCATAAAAAGATACTGCAACCGTTGAATAACAGTCACAAAAACGCTGTATAATAATGACATCAGTAATATGATTGACGGAGGATTTCCCTATGCAAATTACCGACATCAAAGTAAGAAAGCTTTTTGAAGAAGGCCCTATGAAGGCAATTGTTTCGGTTACGTTTGACGGACAGCTCGCCGTTCACGACGTAAAAGTGATTTATGCGCGTGACAAGTACTTCATTGTTATGCCTAGCCGTAAGAACCCCGATGACACCTACCGCGATATCGTACATCCCATTAACGCACAGTTTCGTGGGATGCTGGAGTCCAGCGTGATCAGCGCATACGAAGCAGCTCTTGAAAATGCTGCCGAGATTGAGGACACCCAAGAGGTAGGAGAGCCCGTATAAGACCAAAATGATAACAAAAAGACTGCTCTGCGGTCTTTTTTGTTTTATAACCTTCCGTGAGAAAAAAGGACGGTTTCCCCTTTGAGGGTGAGTGTACCGAAGGAATACCCTTCCCCGTCCTCGTTGTAGCCGATGCTGCCGGGGTTAAAGAGGTACATTGGGCGAGAGAGTGCAGTTTTGCCGATTGCCTCGCCTGCCGCAATGGTGAGTAGCGTGGGCTTGTGCGTGTGCCCAAACAGAACGATGTCGGCACCCACCTCCGCCGCGTGCGCGATGAGCGCGCCGAGTCCCCCTTTGACGCCCCATTCGTGGCCGTGGCAAAGAAGGATCGTATGCCCCTCGAGGTATAAAAGACGCTCGGTTCTGTCGGCGTAGTCGGAGAGCGACCAATCGCAGTTGCCGCGCACCGCCCACAGAGGGGTGTCGCAAAGAAAAAGGCGGTCAAGATCACGCGCGCCATCGCCGAGAAAAAGGACGGCATCGGGCTTTTTGATTTGTCGCTCGAGAGCCGCATGCATATTTTCAACGCGCCCGTGCGAATCCGAAAAGATCAAAAGCTCCATAATTGCCTCCCAACGTATTGCAAGAAAAACACCGTTTGACAAAACGCGCTTTTTCCCATCTACCCTATATTATAGCACGCACGGGCGCATTTGTCTACACCAAAGGGAGAAAAAAGAAAGAAAAGATATTTTGGAAATCGAAAAGCCACCCCGAGGGGTGGCTTTTGTATTTGATTTACCATTCTTCCAAAACGTATTCATCCGCATCCTCAGGGGGTAAAATCTCAATGGGCTCGCCATAGCTGTGATAGGTAAATTCAGAAATTAAAATTTGGTTTGCATAACTTTCCGTCTTAATGACTTTACCTGCCGCATTAAATGAAAGTGTTGTACTATGTATTTCCCCTTCCCTTTCGATTTCAAGAGTTATAGTATAAACATCCTCATAAAAGTAAATATCAGCTTTGGAGAGCATATCAAGCCCCTCTTGAGGGATATTATTGCCTGCATTTTTGCGTATATCAATACCACTAAATACTTGCTCAAAAACCGCTTCTATACTGTCAGCAGAGAATTTCGTCTTCGCTCCATCCCCATAGCTTTGATAGCAGATACCGTCTACATAAGCAATGTAAATGACAGCTTCATCTGCTTGAAGACACATAGTAAATTCGTCATTATTAAACCGTATTGTTTGAGTATTGACGACTTCTACACCGGTTTCAATTTCAGTACCTATAATAAAAAGAGAATAATCAAAGCTTTCAGCTGCAGCAAACTCTTCCATAATTTCCAAAACAGTTTTGCCGTTAATGGAGTCAACGAGAACGGGCTCGGAAGGTGTTGTCGGCTCGGGCGTGGTTACTTCAGGCGTGGTCTCCGCAGGTGTTGTAGCAGTAGGTGTCGTTTCTTGGGGCTGGGTGGGCTGTTTGTTGCACGATGCCAAGCAAATCATCACCGTTACCAAGCAAAGCAAAACGGCAATTTTGAGTGTTTTTTTCATGGTTCTCCCCTTTCTGCGTTTTACGCCCGCCGGCATTTGTAAGACCATTATAGCACTTTTGGGGAATTTTGTCAACCTTTGCCTATTTTTCAATAGCAAAAGAGACGAAGAACGCTCTCGCATTCTTCGTCTCTTTTTTGTTAAAAACCCGCCGAGCCGTGTGGTCGGGCAGTCGGAACCCTGTAGTTCAGGGCGGTGTCCGCGGGACGGCTTTACTGCTCCCAGCATCCGTTTTGCGGCCGAGACAAGTCAATCGATGCGCGCAAACGGGAGGTCTGCAAACCACCATCTGCCTAGGACTCCTTTAATCGGTTGTAGGTTCACAAATCACCGAACCATCACGCACTAAGCAGGAAGTTTATTTTGTTTTAGTTGCCGTCGTAGTCGATCTCTTCGGAGAACATATCGTCAAATACGTCAGCTACGTTGTCAAATTCATCATCATCGTCAACGCTAACGAGGGTGTCCTCGCCGTCCTCGTCCTTTTCAAGGCGAAGCACTACGTACTCGCAAAAGCCGCCGTCATCCTGTGCCTTATCGGCTGCCTCTGCGGGGATCATTGCAAAGTAAACCTTTTCGTTGAGAGTGATCTCACCGATCTTTTCAAATTCAATTTCAGAGCCGTCTTCGTCGACGAGTGTGAAAAATTCGCGTTCGTTTTCGTTCATTGTCATATCCTCTTTTTTCAATAATAGTATGTGTCATTATTGTACACGAAATTCGTGCAGTTGTCAAGTGGTTTTTTATTTTTGCGGTGCAAAATCCAAAATGTCGGATAAGATCGCGTTGCTGACGAGCATTCCTTCTTGCGAGAGAGAATATCTGCCGCCCTCCTGCTTGACCAGCCCGCGCACTACAAAGGGGGAGAGCTTTTTGCCGTAGGTCTCCTCAAAAGAAACACCAAAACGGCTCTCGAACACAGCGGTTTCAATCCCCTCACGCAAACGGAAGCGAAGCATTACGTACTCGTTCATACGCTCGTCCTGATCGGGCGTTGTGCTCTCCTCGGTGATATCGTGGCCTTTGATGTACTCCTCAATATCGCGCGAGTTACCAAAACGGGTGCCGCCAAAATCTGAATATGCCGCAACGCCAAAGCCGAGGTACTCGTCACAGTTCCAATATTTGAGGTTGTGGCGCGACTCGTAGCCCGCACGGGCAAAGTTGCTGATTTCGTATTGCATGTAACCGTTCTCAGCCAAAAATGCAATGCCTTCGAGATACATTTTGCGCGCGGCTTCCTCGTCGGGAAGAGATAGCGTTGCCCGTTTGCGTGCAAAGGGGGTGCCTGCCTCGATGATGAGATCGTAGGAGGAGATATGCTCGGGAGAGAGGGCGAGAACCTTTTGGAGCGTTTCGCGGCGGCTCTCGGGGGTTTGATGCGGAATGCCCGACATGACGTCAACACTGATATTATCAAAACCCGCCGCACGTGCATCTGCAAAGCAGGTGGCAAAAATATCGAAGGTGTGGAGTCGACCGAGCGCTTTGAGTTCATTTTCGTGCGCGCTCTGCAAGCCAATGCTGAGGCGGTTAATGCCTGCCGCGCGCATACGTGCAAATAACTCACGCTCGCCTGTAACGGGATTACACTCCGCAGTGATTTCGGCATTGGGAGCAACGTTGTAGTTTTTATAGATCTCCCCCATCAGTTCCTTTAGAAGATACGCGGGGAGCGTGGTGGGCGTTCCGCCACCGAGAAAAACGGTGTCAACAATATAGTCGCGGCAATCGGGTGCGTGCTTTTTCAGGTCACGGCAAAGTGCGGCGGCGTATTCCACCATTTTTTCTTCGTCCTGACGCGGAAAGGAGCAAAAATCGCAATAAAGACATTTGCTGCGGCAGAACGGAATATGCAAATAAAGTCCAAGTGTTTTCACGTATTACCTCCGTTCTGTGTGGCAGACCAGATACAAGATTTGATATTTTTCCGAAAGTGCCACAAGCAGTCGCTTGGCCGCAGTCAGACGGCGTTCATCGAGGTTGACGAAGGGGTCGTCAAGAATGATAGGGGGCACCTCTCCCTCGGCATAAAGCGCCTCGGCAAGAGACAGACGCACGCAGAACTGCACGGCATCGCGCCAGCCCTGGCTCAAGGATTCGGGATGCTGGGTTTTGCCACCCTCGCGGAGCTTGACCTTGAACGAGGTATCCATCACCGATTCGGGAGCGCTCTCGTCCATCAAGGTATCAAGCAGAGAGGAAAAGCTCGTTTGCATATCGGCAAGATAGCGCGTCGAAAGCCCCGATTTTGCTTCCTCCAAAAACTGCGCTGTGTTGACAATCGTATTGCTATTGGCGCGTGCCACGGTGAGTTCTTCTTCGAGCGCGCGAAGAGTTGCATCTACCTCGGGCAGTCGCTCGGCATCGGTTGCAAGGCGACCGATATGGCTACGCAGCTCTGCTTGACGGCTCTGCAGCTCGCTCAGCTCCTTTTGCAGAGTGCGCTCGCGGACCGTTAATGCGTCAACGTCGGGGAGCGTTGTGCTCTCTTGTTCAACGTGTACACCAAGACCCTTTTCGGCAACAAAACGAGAAAACTCCTCGCGCAGCTCCGGAATGCGACGCATCATGCGGCGGTATTCGGTTTCCCACTCCTGCACGCGGTCAAGACATTCTGACGGTTTCATCGTACCCTCGGGATCAAAGTGGCGCAGGAAGGGGGTGAGCTCTGCCTGCAAACGCTTTTGCTCTGCAATCGCTTTTTCACGGTGGCGACTGCGTTGCTCGGTTTCGGCGGCGGCCCGAGCAATACGGGCAACGTCGCGGCGCAACGCTTCAATATCGTCGCGGTAATCGTTCTTGGGGGGCAGAACAATCTCCCAAGTACGGAATCTTTCTTGCAAGGTACGCAACAGCTGTTGCTTTTGCGCGCGCAAGGCCTGCATCGCCTTTGCTCTTTTCTGCTCTGCCGCTTCTCCCTCGCGCCATTGGCGAGAAAGCACCGAAAGCTCGGTCAAGCGGTCGCGCAGATTGCCCTCGGCGGAAATACCGTAACGGGTAAGCATATCCTTGGCGGCGATCTCTGCGGCATTGGCAGAGGGTTCTTCCTCTTGCTTGCCTTTTTTCAAGAACAGGCACAGAGAAACAATGCCAAACAAGGCGGCAAGAGCAAACAGAACGGGAACAAACATTCCCGCAACTGCCGACAGTGCGGCAAGGATCAAGCAAATGATAGCGGGTGTGCGTTTGCCGCTTCCCTTTCGCTCTTTTTGCGCGGCACGTGCCGTCTCTTCGGCAGCAAGCGCATCCAAAATGCCCTTGATCTCTCCCTCGGTGGGGGGCGCTTGGCGCGCAAAGTAACGGGCTGCGGCGTTCTCGGTGGGAGCATTCAGCCCTGCCTCGCGGTGGGCGATGTTTTGCAGCTCGAGATTTGCGGCAAGCATAGATGCGAAATCTTCCTTTGTGGGGAGCATGCCTGCAAAGTCGGGCCGGAGAATTTCATATTTTTCGGGTTGTGCCGAAAGAGATGCGATCTCATTGACACGTGCACGTGCATCGCGAATGCTATCCAGCAAACGGCGCAGCTCTGTCATTTCCCCGGGAGTGGGGTGCTTGCCCTTCATACGCGCGTCAAGGGAACGTGCAGAATCCTCAAGGGTGGAAAGCTCCCTTTGCATACGCTCCTTTTGTGCGAGGTGCGCGGCCCTTTCGCGCATGATGCCTGCTTGGCGCAGTGTGGCACGCACCTCTTCGATAGATGCGCTCACCTCTTTTGCGCGCTGACCGATGGCTGCAAGCTCGCTCTCCTTTTGGTGCATCATTTCCTCGGTGCGAGAAAGCTGCTCGATCTGCGCGCGTGCGTTCGCGATTTCGCGCTCGATGTCGGCAATGCGACCTCTCTCTCCCGTCATTTTGTAATACTTTCTGCGCTTTTCAAGTGCCGCCATGGCATCGTCAAAGCTGCCAATGTCGTCCACATCGTCAAGCAGGTCACCGAGCTTTGCGGTAATGCTGTTGTTATCGCCTTTGGCAACTACGGCGTGTTGCGAGAGATAAACCGTGCGAGAGAAGCCGTCGGCATCAATGCCGAAAAGCTCCTCACCTATGCGCGAGGAATAACGGTGGCTCTCACAGTTGGTGGCAAGGTCATAAAGGGCAAAACTATCACCGCTCTCCTTTGCGCCAAAAAAGCGCTCGATGCGGTATTTGCCCGATGCGGTGGAAAACTCCAAGCTTCCCCCATACGCGCCGCCTTGCCAAGGCATATATTTTTTGCGTTCGTTTTCGTCAAGAGACTGCTTGCTGCTGGCAGGCATGCCGTAAAGCATCGCCTTGATAAATGCCGCCAGGGTACTCTTGCCCCAGCCGTTTTCTTTGAGCAGAACGTTGAGACCTTGCTCAAAAGAAAAATCAAAGCTTTGCAGCTTGCCGAAATTCTCGACGTGTAATCTGATCAATCTCATAGGCCAAGCTCCTCTCCCGACAAAGCGCGGAATCCGCAAGCAATGATGCGTTCTTTTTCACTCTCGGGGAGTGAGGACGCCATTACGCGGCGCACAAATTCCCCTTTGAGGGAAATATCGTGGGCGTAATCCTCGGCGTTGATGGAAAGACGGGTCTCGTCCTTGATTTTTGCAAAGTAGAACCGCTCGGCGAGCACGCCGCGCAGGTGTGCAAAATCAAGCGTTGCCTCGGCAGGACTTGTGCCCACAAAGACGACCTTGACCATGTCCTTTTGCACAATTCCCTTGACGGCCTCGAGCATTCTTTCCTCAAGGTCAAGCCCCGAAGAAAAGCCGGTAATATCGCACTCCACGGTATGGAGCGTGCGTGTGGCAAACGGAACAAGGCGGTGCGAAATTCTACCGCCTTCGATATTCAAAATTACGTAGCCCTTGGTGCCACATTCGTCAAAGCCGCGCCCCTCCAAGCATCCGCTGTAACACGCGATGCCGCGGGTATCAAGGCGAATGGGGCGGTACTCGTGAATGTGACCGAGTGCCGCGTAATCGATACCCTTGTTCTTAAAGCGGCCAAGGTGAATAATGTCCTCGCCCAGGACGCCTGCGCTGCGGCGTTCCTGACCGTGCAGGAGCAAAATATTGATGTCGTCTTTGTTCAGGGAAAGCGTATCGGCATCGGGAACAGATGCACCCGTAATGGCGATATTGCCGCGGCGGTAGGTCGACCACACCTTGCCGAAGGTGTGAAGATTGCCGGGCAGCTGCGCGGAATTGGCAAGCGCACTTCCCTTATCGTGGTTGCCCGAAAGATAGTAAAAATCGATCATCGGGTAGGATGCAATCAGGTCGAGCACGTAGTTTTCTGTACTCTTGGTAACGCGCGCACCGTCAAACAGGTCACCTGCGATCAGGATCGCCTCGACGCCCTCATCGGCGGCAGTACGCACCATGCGAGAGAAGGTGGAGCGAATCTCCAGCTTACGCTCTCTTGCTTTGTCAGCCGACAAATTTGTCTCCATCGGTGAATCCAAATGAATGTCGGCACAGTGTATTAACTTCATCAGTTCGCTCCTTTCTTATAATGTAATTAGGACGGATTTGTGGGAATGCTTCAAAGTAGGGGCGTGCATTGCACGTCCGTTTTCAAAAATTGCAGGCGGACGACCGATGGTCGCCCCTACCTTGATTAAATTCTCTTCCCATCCAAAACGGCTTCAACCAATTCGTCGCCTTGGTAGGTAAGCTTGAGGGAAAAGAAGGGGGCGTCCTCTTGCAAGAGGCGCAAAAAGATGCGGTCACCCTGCCAAAGGGTAAGATCGAAAAGCTTTTGCTTTTTGATCCACGCCAGCTCGCCCTCGTCGCACTCGCTCGCCTCTCCCGTCCAATCGGTAACGGTAAACAGGTGCATATATTCGGTCTCGTAAATATCCGACACAAAGGTCACGATGCCGCGGTAGCGGTAAGAGGTAACGGTCAGTCCCGTTTCCTCAAAAATCTCGCGGCGCATGCAGTCCTCGGGGCTCTCGTTTGCCTCGAACTTGCCGCCAACGCCTATCCATTTATCGTGGTTTTCGTCATTCTTCTTTTTGGTGCGGTGGAGCATCAAATACTCGTCACCGCGTTCAAGATAACAAAGAGTTGTTTGCTTCATATCTGTTCGTCTCCTTGTCTCTTGACCTGCGCGCCCGATTTGTAAATGCGGAACATATCCAAATGCTCCTCACTTTGCATGGGCAAGAGGAGAATAAATGCCGCCGCATTGAGTGCCGCGAAGATGAGCACTAAGATCCAATCGGCAACAAAGTAGGTGTAAAGGCGAATGTTCATACCCTGCCAGCGATAGAGCCAAAGCAAAAGCTGAGGAAAGAGTGCCGAGAAAAGCGGCAAAAGCGTGGTGAGCAAATAAGTAACGCGGTTGGGGCAAAGGATTTGCCAAACGCGCTTTGCGCGGTTGGCGGTGCGCGATGTGGCATCAAAGGAGAACGCCACAAAGGAGCATACCGTGATCAAAATGACGATCAGCGCGTAAAGAATGGGCAAAATCCAAAACAGTGCACTGACCACGGGCAAAAGATCCTTGAACCAAGTAACGGCGGCACTGTTCTCTACCGTGCCTGCCTCGATCTGCTCGTAAAACTCCCAAGCGTTTTCCTGCAATTCAAACAAATTCATTGTGGAATACGCCTCGCCGTTATACACAAACCAAAGGTGCGGAACGGCGGCATAGATAAGGAGCAGAATGCCGAAGATCAGCGGCAACAGATAGCACAAATGAATCAGCGCGCGGTGGGTGGGGTTGGAATAGTGCTTCATTTATTCTCTCCCGCTAGCTTGCCTTCCAAGAGGAATGCGGCTTCCATATCGGCGCAGGAGGTAGCATACGCCAAGGGGAACATTGCAAGCGCGCGGCCTACGTTGCCGGGGACTTCGGTGCCCGAAAAGCCCATGTGATAGCGAATAGCAAATGCCTCGTCGCGCGTCAGGCGAATATAGGCAGATACGATGTAAGCAGACTTTTCGCCATGACCGTAAGGGAGCGTATCCTCAATGGTGTAATAGGGCACGCTTTGCCATCTGCCGGTCTCGTCCTTGACGTTGCGATAGCTTGTCTTGTAGAAATTCACCTTGCAAATATCTTGCAACAGTCCTGCAATGGCAATGCTCTCCTCGGGGTATTCGATGCCGTAGCGTTCCTTCAAGCGTTCCATCATATCCCCCAGGCAATCGTAAACGTTGAGACTGTGCTCAACAAGTCCACCCTCGTGCGCACCGTGATAGCGCGTGCTGGCAGGGGCAGTAAAAAAGTCGCTGCCGTTGAGCAGAAAATCAAGCAGCTTGTCAGCGCCCTCGCGGGTGATTTTTTCGTTATAAATTTCTAAAAAGCGTTCTTTTGCGGTCATAAAAAGATACCTCTCTTTATATTGAATTATAATTCTTTATTTTATTATATCACGCACATGGCAAACTGTAAAGATATTTTTTCTCTTTTTTTCAAAACTTTTGATTTAGACATACTATGTACATAATTTTGTGTTATTATGAAAATGGAATAGTTTCGGAAAGGAATTATGTATATGAGAAAAACAAAAATCGTTTGCACACTCGGTCCTGCTTGCCTGAAAGAGGAGATCCTGACGGAAATGCTGAAAAACGGCATGAACGTTGCTCGCTTTAATTTTTCGCACGGCACGCACGAATACCATAAAAGCGCTATGGCGCTCTTTCGCCGTGTAAGAGACCGCCTCGGTGTGCCTGCCGCTATCCTGCTTGACACCAAAGGCCCCGAGATTCGCCTGCGTGACTTTGAGGAAGGCAAGATCACCCTGAAAAAGGGAGACACCTTTACCCTGACCACCACCGATGTGATGGGCGATAAAACCCGTGCATCTATCACCTTCCCCGATCTGCCCCGTCAGCTTTATGCAGGCGTGCGCATTCTCTTGGACGACGGCAAGGTTGCTATGACCGTAACCGACACCACCGAGACCGACGTTGTTTGCCGCGTTGATGTTGGCGGCCCTCTCTCCAACCACAAGAGCATCAACATTCCCAACTTCCACATCGATATGCCCTACCTGAGCGAGCAAGACAAAGCCGACCTCATTTTTGGTATTGAGCAGGACGTGGATTTTGTTGCCGCATCCTTTGTTCGCTGCAAAGAGGACGTCATAGGGCTTCGCAAGTTCCTTGACTACCACGGCGGACACGATATTAAGATCATCTCCAAGATTGAAAATATTGAGGGCGTAAACAACTTTGACGCCATTCTGCGCCACTCCGACGGCATTATGATCGCGCGCGGCGACATGGGCGTTGAGGTTGCCTTTGAGCGCCTGCCCGGCTTGCAAAAGAGATTTATTCGCAAGTGCTATCAATCGGGTAAAATGGTTATTACCGCAACGCAGATGCTGGAATCGATGATCCACTCCTCCACCCCCACCCGTGCCGAGATCACCGACGTAGCAAACGCCGTATTCGACGGCACGTCCGCCGTTATGCTTTCGGGTGAGACCGCCGCAGGCGACCACCCCGCACTGGTTGTTGGTGTTATGGCGCAGATTGCAGAGCAAGCCGAAGAGGATGCATTTGATATGGATATGTATAGCGGCATTCGTTATGACTCCGACACCTCCGACGTTACCAACGCGATTTGTGACGCTGCCGCTACTACCGCGCGTGACGTGCGTGCAAAGGTGATTATTGCCGTTACCACCTCGGGTCTGACTGCAAGACGTGTATCGAAATTCCGCCCCGAGCAAATGATCGTTGCGGCTACTCCCGTGCTCAAGTCTTATCACCAGCTCGCCCTTTCTTGGGGTGTTATTCCCGTTTTGGCTCTGCACCAAAACAATACCGATGCCCTCTTTACCCATGCCATCGACTGTGCAAAGCAGAACGACTTGGTTGTTACAGGCGACAAAGCCGTTATCACCGCAGGCGTTCCCCTTGGCATTGAGGGTACAACAAACTTGCTCAAGGTTCAAATCGTGCAGTAATATAACAAAAAAGACGATTGATTTCTCAATCGTCTTTTTTCATGCCCACATAGCCGGTTTGCTCAATGATATATTGTCCTTCTTCGGAGAGGATCCATTCAACAAGACGGGCAACGTTAGGGTTGGGATTGTTCTCATACGTCACCGCATAAACGGGCGTAATGATGGGATAGGTATTGTTGCGAACGTTATCTGCCGTAGGCGCAATTCCGTCAACGGCAATCATTTTGACCTCGGGGTTTTGCACGATACCTTCAATGTAATAACGGAAAGAATATCCGATAGAGCCCGCGCGGCTTTGGTAGTCCACCACCTCTTCAATAACGGCACCCATACCGCTAATGGTTTCGGTCTCGGCTTCCATCAAGGGCGTGTCCCCCATAAAACGGATCATCATGCTTTGGCTGCCGCTTCCCTCGTCGCGTTGGAACGCAATGATCTCCTCGTCACTGCCGCCAACCTCGCTCCAGTTTGTGATCTCTCCCGAATAGATTTTTTTGATCTGTTCGGAGGTCAAAGAATTAATGGGATTATCCTTGTGCACAAAGAAAACGAATGCTTCCCAGCCAATTTGCGTATAGACGAATTCGGTTCCCTGCTCCTCAGCAAAAGCAACCTGCTCTTTTGAAGGTTGCGCACCAATAAAGATGTCTGTTTCCCTTTGTGCAAGCTTTTGGTAGCCACCGCGCGTGTTGTTATATTCAAATATGCCACCGTAAAGTGCGGTTGCTTCAATATTAGGATAAACCGCATTGACAAACGCAGAATACACAGGGAACGCCGCCGATGCGCCGTCAATGCGCGGCAGCTCGTCGTCCGCGGTGAACTTGAGCGTTTGGCTATCCAGCTTTACGATTTTGGAGTTCTCGTCAAAAGGCAGATATTCGTTGACGTCAATATTGGGAGCAACATCAATTGTGATGCTTCTTTCGTACTCCTCAATGCCCCACAGCACGCCGCAACAAGCAAGAACCGCTAAGAACACACAAAGGTAAGTGATGAGATAGGGCTTTCTTCTCTTAATCCAAATAGCGGGAATGATAAATGGGAAAAGGCAAAGCAGAATAGCCCAGTGCAGTTCGCCAAATGCTCCTAACAAAAGAGCGGCAATCAACACATACGGCGTTAGGATGCAAAGCGCTACCGTAAGAAGGGTTTTGATGACCTTCTTAAACGTGCTTGATTTGGTTGACATATCGAAACTCCTTTCTTGTCATAAAATGAGTATGTTTAGAAACGTAAAAGATCAAAAAATATCGTGCTTTCCTTCCATAGCAAAGAGGTTGCCGAAGCTTACCTTTTTGAAAAGTCCGATTTTATAAGGCACGCCTACAATTACGGAATAATCGTCCTTGTGTTCCAAGCTAACAATAATGGCATCGGTCGATTTGCCATCCGGTGTAGCCATACCCGCATTCCAAACAATGCCGCTGGCTTTGATTTTCCCCTCGCCTGCCAGCTTCTTGTGGATCTGCTTCAGATCCTCGAGAACGGCTTTGGATTCGGGGTGCTCATTTCCGTCATAGCTTGCAGTCAGCTCTACGGAATCATCTTCCAAAAGCACTGCGGCAAACGGATAAAACTCGCGATATTTCTTCATTTGATTCTCCGCAAAGGGGAGCAATTTGTCAAGCAAAGTTTCGCATTGTTCCTTCGGTGTCATAGCATAAATCTCCTTTTTATAGATTCATATCATCATTGTAACACAAAATTGATTTTCTTACAAGTGAAATTCTTTTATCCCATCAACGCCCCAGTGTTGTCGTCACTGTATTCGATCTCTTCCGATAGAATGCTTGCCAAAGCCGCAACCTCTTGCAAAGTCTTTGCTCCTTGGGCGCAGATCAACGATGCAAGCAACCGCTCGCAAAACAGGCAGAATGACAGGCGCGCGCAAAAATCCTCCTCGTCAACGGCTTCGGTGCAATGGCGGTAGATGAGATACGCCAAAAAGCGTTTTATGTATGCGTCCTTCTCCTCCCCTTCAGGGCGGAGTGCCGATGAATACTGCAAAAACAGTTCTTTGTGGTCGGCATTCAGATACTCCAAGGAATCGATTATTTTCAACCATTGGTCGTCCTCGCCTGCATCAATGGAATACGCGCGATAAATTTGGTCAAGTGCAGTTATGTAACCATCGGCAGTATCTTGCAGAATTGCATATACCTTGCTACGCTCCGCACGACCGTCAAAAGCGATGTCGTCGGGTTCGGTTGCAACCTCGCCGACCTCTTCCATCTCTGCAAAGTCGGGAGAGGAAAGAACCAGCCGTGCCGCCTCGGGGCAGGACATTCCAAGACCGACCTCGGCAACGCTTGTAAAGTTGTAAAACCTTGGGTGCTCGCGGCAGATATCCGAGAGATAGTCCTCGCCTACGCCAAGAATAATTTTGCAAAGCCCACGCTCGTCAAGATGAGGGCATCTATCGCCTGCGCAAAGTTGAAAGTGCGGTGTTTCTTCGAGCGAGATGCTATCCATAATGGTAGCCCCGTAGCCGTCTTTTAAGGATTTATATTTTGCAAGGGTGTCTTGGTCGATATCGATTTCCCAACCAATGCAGCAGCTGTGCTCGCACCTGTCTGCTATGCATTTGAATTTTTTGTAGTATGTAGGGGCGTAGAGTTTCATGGTGTTTCCTGTTCTTGAATTGTTAAAGGGATTTGCGCTTGCTTTTTTGAAATACGATGCATCACAAACAAACTAATAACATCTGCGCAGAAGAAAAATTGACATATCAACGCAATAATAGAAAGTTTTTTATTATATTTGATATTCTTTGCCAAAGCAAACACGGAAATCATACCACTTGAAAGCAAAACGATGTAATCAAATAACATCAGCATAAGGATCAGCGGAAATGTCATCAAAATCATAATAGATGCGCCCAAACAGAACAGAAATATCATTACGTATGCAGGAATATGCACAAGTTTGACAATAAGTGCCGCACGAATAAGCTCACCCGTGTCGGCATTTTTTGACAACACCATATAAATGATATTGCAAATTAAAGGAGAAACAAAGAAGAATGCAACAACACTTGTAAACACCCATATGGCGACCTCTTCATTAGCGAAAAGTTCACTGATAAGAAGCCCCAGAACATAAGAATAAGGAAAAACGGTTACGGGTATCAGTAGAAGTTTTTTCATTTTACATTCTCCTTTTGCAGTATAGGTGCAGTCAAAGCTGCCTTTTTTATTATATCACAAAACCACAAAGATTGCAAGGGGCACTTTGCAGAAGGATTCTGAACCAAGCTTCGCAAATTCGCCACGGCTTACGGCATTCTGCCGTTTCGCGCGCGATTTTTCCCCTCTTCTGCCCCTGCCAAAACAAAAAGGTCGCCAATCGGCGCAATCCCTGCGACAGAAGGACTCTGAACCAAGCCTCGCAAGCCGCAAGCGTCTTTCTCGGCGCGAGTTTGCTTTGCAAACATCGCCACGGCTCGGCTTCGCCTCACACGTGCTTTTTCCCCTCTTCTGCCCCTGCCAAAACAAAAAGGTCGCCGATTGGCGCAATCCCTGCGGCAGAAGGACTCTGAACCAAGCCTCGCAAGCCGCAAGCGTCTTTCTCGGCGCGAGTTTGCTTTGCAAACATCGCCACGGCTCGGCTTCGCCTCGCACGTGCTTTTTCCTCTCTTCTGCTCCT
>JAZORZ010000028.1:0-33471 GCA_045656885.1 Eubacteriales bacterium | reverse complement strand
GGGTAGTAATTGTACGGATGTCCCTCTGTCACCTCGCGAGGAAGCTTTGCCCAGTCCACCTTGTGATTGAAGTTATCGCCCGACTTTGTGCTGTACTCAACTGCCTCAAGCGCAGTCCCGTTGTGATCGCAAGCGACCTTTCTGACAATTAACTGTCCTCTTTTTGGGTCGAACCAAAATATACCTTTGTAAAGATTCATAAACTACTCCTATCACCCCGAGGCAAAATTGCACCAGCCTTCTGCCCACTCGGGCTTCTCTGTTTCGTAAAATCCTTTTCTTTCTTCATCCCAAAGGAACCAAGCGATTTGCTTGGCGTGGGAGTGAATTCCTTTTCCGATTTTTTCGACAACCGCATAGGTATAATAGAATTCGTGCATATCGCACCAATTTTCGTGAAGTGCCGTTTGGCACTCGTTATAATCTGCAAAGTAGCCAAACGTACGGCTGTCAGTGCATTCGTTTTTAGATTCGTCTACGCAAAAGCAAGTTATGAAATACATAGACTTAATCCTCCCCCATATCAATAAATTCCTGAAGCATATCTTTCATATCTGCCGCAAATGTCTCTCTGCGCTTTTTGTCCTCTGCGTCGGCACAGATATCTTTTTCATTAAATTCCTTTGCTCTTGTCAAATCGATATAGAGCTCGGACGATGCAGAACTCTGTCCAAAAGCATCATTTATGTACAGATAATAATTCTGAGCTTCCTTCATAGAAAACATATTTGTGTTGATAACGGGTTCGCAACCGTTGATCGGTCCATCATAGCCGCTATACGTACTAAGTACTCCGTTTTCATAGAGATAACCAAACAAGAGATTTTCACCCTTTGGTAAAATTTCCGGATACACATCTTCTCCTATAAAAATACTAAGAAGATTTTCATTGATGCTTACAAGCTTTTCTGCAGTTAATTCATCGTCGTAATAATCATCTTCATAGTCGTAGTCATCGAGAGAGGCGTCGTCGCAATTCTCGAAATCGTAATCTTCGTCGCTGACCTCTTCATCATTACAATATTTTTGCTCCCATTCGACGAACTCGTCCACCTCCTTTTTGAAATAAATGATATTTCCTTTTCCGTCAAACATACTGTTTTCGGAAAAGGCATATTTTTTAAGCACCTTGCGAAGCGCCGTGCGAGCCTCCTCAAAGCTGTCAAATGTGTAAATGCTTGTTTGCAAATCTCCATGACTTTCGCAAACCTCAGGAAGAGACGTTCTGATAGATAATACCCATGTGTTTTTCATTGTTTTTACTCCTTTTATTTCTTTTCTATAGTTTAACAGAATACGCGTTGCAAAATCGTCACATAACCCAAGTGATAAAACACATATATTTTTCAATTATCAAGAGCGGTTTTTATGATTCAACGGCATAATAAGCATATACAGAATCTTTACTACAATCCTTTGTATCAAGAATGAATCCATCAACAACTGCACTCCACTCGTTTCCCGTGGAGACAATATATCTTCCAGCTGGATATTTGTCACAGAATTCTGAAACTGTCATACGTGTTCCATTTTCATCCGGATGAATCGGCACTCTCTCTAAATTCAATACGTTAGACAAATAATCCTGGGGATGTCCGGGGGAGCAAAAGTAATGTGCTCCTGTGATCTTTTTATGTCTGTTTATTGATCTAAAAACATCTCCATAATCCATTTCCGTCGTTATTGATATAGCTCTTATGATGGAATCATTGTTGATCTTTGGTGTAATAGTTGCATTGCAGTATCTGTATTTATCAGAAAAGACGGTCGTGCTTTTTTCTGTTTTGTGTGAGCGCTCAATCATTTTTCCGAAATCCTTTTCGCTGAGCATCGTGACACGGTTTTCCATTGCGGCAGAAACCTTTTTGTTACCGGGAACTGCGCCGTAGATCAGATAATTCGTATCCTTTGTTACCTTGTCGGTCGTTTTTGCGCCGAGTGTTGCGAGAAACTCAAGAATACCCTCGCGAGTGAAGTTTTCAAAGGTTCCCGTTACGGCAACAGTGGTATCCATAAAGGGATTCTGCTTGCCGTCAAGCTCCTTGTGCATCCCGATAAACTCAAGCTCTGCCATTACGGCGTGCATCATTCTTACGTTGCTCTCGTCCTCAAACCAATTGTAGATCGACTTTTCCACGATACCCGGAACTTCTGCAATGTGAGAGAAGGCAAAATTTTCGCGAACGGCTTCTTCAAACGCCTCCATAGAGCCGTAAAAATATCTGTGAAGCGCCTTGGCTGCCTCGGGACCGAGGTGAGGGATATCGATGCCAACGAGAAACTGATACATATGGCACTTGCGGCTGCTTTTGATCTCGGTCCAAAGCTCGCGGTAACGTGTTGTGCCAAAGCCGGGGCGGTTGATGATATCGTCGCGGTGAACGTCAAGATGGTAAATATCCGCATAGCTGCCGATCCATCCGTATGCCATCATTTTTTCAATAACCGAAGCCGAAAGTCCGTCGATATTCATAGCACTCTTATCGCAGAAGCGCGCTACCTTCTTGGCGTGACGTGCAAGGCAGTTTTCATTGGGACAGTAGAGATTTCTAACGCCGCCTTGCGAGGTCTGCACGGTAAGGCGCTCTCCACAGCAGGGGCAATACTCGGGCAGCTCATATGTGCCGCTCATCATTCTGTTTTCGGCAATCTGCGGAACGATCATATTGGCTTTATATACCTTAATGATATCTCCCTCTCCGAACTTGTATTTTTCAAAATTGGAGAGATTATGAAGACTTGCTCTATGTACGCGAGTACCGTCGATAACCACCTCGTCAAAAAGACCTATAATGCTGACGATACCCGTTCTTGTGGTGCGAAGCTCAACGCCGCGGAACTTGGTCTCCTTGACCTCATCCTTCCATTTGAGAGCCATCATACGCTTTTCGTGATGTGCCGTTGCGCCAAGGCTCTTTCCATAGGCGAGGTCGTCAAACTCGGCAACGATACCGTCAACGGGGTACGCAAAGCCCTCGGGCGTCCATTCGGAAATACACGCGGCAACGTCATCGTGTCTGTCACCGGGGCTAACGAGCTTATGCTCAACCACGGCAAAATTGTTTTCCTTGAGGAACTCAAGCTGAGCGATCTTTGTGGCGTGAGAATTCTCTTTGATCAGTTCAAAAGCGAAGAAGTCAAGATGAGCAAGCTTGCCGAGGTTTTCGGTAACGCTTCGAACCGCACCCGATGCAATGCTTCGGGGATGTGTGGCGTTGCTCTCACCGAGCTTTGTAAGTATCTGTGCGTCTTCCCAAGAGAGAACGCCCTCTCCTCTGACCTCAAAGCTTTCCTTGCAGGAGACGATAAGAGGAATATTACGAAAATGCTTGACGGTGTGGGTTACGTCCTCACCGATCACACCCTCCGCACCTCGCGTGATCGCCTGCACAAGCTTGCCTTTTTCGTAGCGGAGGACAAGCGTAAGACCGTCCATCTTCCAGGAAAGAACGATATCCCTATTACCTGCAAACTCAACCAACTCGTTTACATCCTTGGTCTTCTGGCAAGAGAGCATAGGCTTTGTATGCTGTACCGTTTTGAGTCCTTCCTTTTCGTCGCTCGGAACCTTGCCAATAGGAGAGTTGGCAAAGTGAATCCCCGTAGCACGCTCAAGCATTTTCAGCTCAAGCACCAGCTTGTCGTACTCCATATCGCTCATAATCGGCGCATCCTTTTGGAAGTAGGCAACGTCAGCCGCCGTGATCTTTTCGATCAGCTCTTTCATTCTCTGAATATCGTTCATTTTATTTCTCCTTAATTTGTCTTTTCTTCTTTTACAATTCTTGCGACCTTGCCCCACGGTGGCTTTACATCGTTGTTGTTGATGATCCACAGCACGGGGATATCTTGGGCATCTTCTATTTTAGGGAACGGAGCGTAGCCGTCTGTCAGAATAATAATGCTTACGGGCGGCTCATCCTGCATTTCTTTTTTTACGTATTCAAAAATCACATGGAAGGAAGTACCGCCACCACCCTTGGGGCGTATGATCTTGAATTCGTCCTCATCCTCAAAGGGGGTAGGCTCAACGACAACGGCATCAAAAAATCCGAGCTTTCCTTGGAGCTTGCCGTTAAATTGCTGAATTGCCCCGTAAATCTCGCTGTAGCATTCGGTAATGGCATCATCGCTCATTGAACCCGATGTGTCGATCATAAACAGAAGATTCTTTGCAGATTCGTCCTTTTCGTTGAAATCGGGCAAGAAGAACGGGCAATCCTCCATTCGTTTGTCGGGAGGAGCAAAGGAATAATCGCAAATTTCCTCTTGCACAAAATCGTTGAGTATGGTGCGCCAATCAAGCCTCGGATTTTTCAGCTCTTCGATGATACGCTCGGCAGCAAGGGGTGCTGTTCCTCGGCCTGTTCCGCCCATTGAACGGACGACTTCCGCCGTGGTTACGAGTCTATCCGTCCAACAGTCGTTCTCGCTTCCGTCCTCGTCGTCTCCCTCCCAATATGAATGGTCGTCAAGCTCTGCTTTTTGCGGTGGCTCTCCGTTTTTGTTTTCTTCAAGGGATGTACCGCTTTTTATCAAAGCCTCGGCAATTACCTGATTTTTAGCAAGCATTGCCGCTTTGATCGCTTCAAGAGAATCATATTTGTCCGCTTTTCCTCCACCGCCACCATTGGTTTGGGTGCTTGCTGCATCACTTTTTTCTCCTTTTCCTTGCCCTTGACCTTGTCCGCTTCCTTTGCCTTTTCCTTTCGACTTGCCTTTTTGAGACTTACCGTTTCCGCCGGCACCACTCGACTCACCTTCGCTTTCTTGCCCATTTTTAGACGAGCTGTTATCTTGAACATCTTGATCTTCTTGATCGTCTTGATTGTTCTCTTGCTGATTGTCGGAGGCTTGTTCTTCTGACTCAACGCTTTCAAACTTATCAAGCTTTCCTTTTGCGTCTCCGCTGCTGCCACACGCGTTTCCCGGTACCGTTGCTTTGCCTGCACCCTTATTCTTGTTTTTAGGTTGTTTTCCTTTTGCATTCATCAGCTCGTTGTAAACCTGCTCCAAGGTAAGCTCGTACCCCTCCTTGCCGCTTGGGGTAAGGTGCGGCATAACGCCGTATTTTTTAAGAGTTATTTTGCTCAAATCCTTACCGCCGAAGCTATAAAGGATATTGGAGTTCACCACGATATCGCAAGCCTTATCGAAAACTTCAAGGTCGTAATCGGCTTGCACGCGGAAGGGATGCGAGAGGGCGGCGTGAAGTACGTTGTGCATCAGAACGAATTCAAGCTCGCCGTCGTCGATCTCACAAAGAAAATCGGGATTGAAGCAAATGCGATTCCCATCCGTATAGGAATGCTCACATGTATTGTCGAGGGCAAATTTCATATGCATCAAAAGAAGGGCGTAAAAGGGTTGCTTTCGCAAAAGGTCAAGGCGTGCGTTTTGAAGTCGCTTTACAATTTCAAGCGTTTTCTTATCTGGCAACGCCATTTCTCATCGTTCCTTTCTTCGAGATAAGACGGTTGTATTCGGGAATCTGAACAAGAACATCTCTTGCATAGTTTTCTTCGATGTTACTGTAATTTTCAAGCAAAATGGCAATGTAATCTGCGGGGAATTTTTCGATGTAAATAAGAGAGTTGGCAATCTTTTCGGTCTCGTATCTGTGATCCTTGGCGTAACTGCACATCGAATTGACCACGGCATACATCGAATCCGATGTTTTGGGTATCTCACGCTCGGTTCCTTCAAAGATACCCTCGATATCGGGAAGATCTCCATTCATTCCGCACCACGAGCGAAACTCCATGGCAAGTCCGCTTCCAATAAGTCCCGCAATCATTGGATAAACCTCGTTTACGTTACTTGATACGTTGTTGAGAATGTTTGAAACCATCTCCCAAGAACGGGGTGTGGCAAAGGCAAGGTCATCGTTCTTAGCATCAAATCCGAAGAGCTTATCGGTTCTAAAGGAAAGGAATCCGATGACCTTCCGGTTGATTCCACTCTTTTCCGCCCAATTGAGCCACGAATCAAAGCTACCCTCAATTTCAATGTGCAAAAGACGGTTGGCAAGGGCTTTCGGCATCTTAAAGGAAACCGATTTATCTGTCACACGGTTTCCTGCCGCGATTACGATACAGTTGTCAGGAAGCTTGTGTTCTCCAACTACACGGTCAAGCGTGATCTGATAAGCCGCCGCCTGCACCGATTGCGGTGCGGCGGAAATCTCATCAAGGAAAAGAATATTTACGATATCATCGCTATCGTCCATCTGGAAAATCTGGGGTTTGAGCCAGATTGCAAGTGTTTTATCTGCGTTGGCTGTAGGAATTCCACGCAAATCGATGGGATTGAAAAGGAGAAGTCGGACGTCGGTGATCTTGACGGTCTTACCCGTTTCCTTTTCGATTTCCTTGGCGATCTGTCGCACGCCCTGCGATTTACCGACGCCGGGAGGGCCCCAGAGCATAACCGATGGCAAGATCTTTGGTGAAATATTGTTTAAAATGACAGAGCAATAGGATCTTTTAAGAATAGAAACCATTCTTTCAATGGTAAGTGTAGGCATATTGTTACTCATGCTGCTTTATTCAACCCCAATTCTTTATCAATTTTTTCGATCTGCCTTGCCAGATCTCGAATCTCTTTTTCATAGGAATGATCCTCGACCTTGACTTCTTTTTGAAGTTCTTCTTTTCTAAAGAGAAGTCTCTCAAGCTCGTCTTCCTGACGTTTTTTAAATTCTGCAAGACCTTCAAGGAGATTGTTCAGTCGCTTGGTAATTCCTCGTTCCGCATCAACTTCCATGCGGTATGTTCCTTGGCGTTTTACATATACAAAAGGATTTTCTTCTCCTGTTTTTCTATTAAGCTGTGGGCGCATTCTTTCCGGAACCACCACAGTAAAGCCCTGATAGGTTAGTACCTTTTTCTCAAACGGCATATTTTGATGCGTATTTACCGCGGCAAAAATCTTTTTTCTTATATCCGCCGTTTCATCCTTATCTATAGTTTTATAGTCGATTTTGTTCTTGGCAAAATACTCGATATCCTTTTCTGTGTTTTCGATGCGGCGACGTTGCATCAATATCTTTTCGGGAAGCTCTTCAAGGATCTTCTGCTTCTGCATCTTTTCCTCAATATATCCGCGGTGAAGCACCTTGTATTTATCAAGCTCGTTAATAAGCTCAACTCGTTGCTTAATCAGCGGATTTCCAACCGCAAGCGCCTTGACCTCGGCGTAATTGAGTACCGTTTCGTCAACGTCGTCACCCTCTCTGACCGAGATGTGTCCCGAAAGTATCTGACTGATAAACTTCTGCTTTGCTTCAAGCAGCTGCCAGGAATATGCGTCGAACGAGCCCTTTGTGATATATCGGAAGATTTCCACCGATTTGCAGGTATTGCCTTGGCGGAGAATACGTCCCTCGCGCTGAACCATATCGGCAGGTCGCCACGGAACGTCAAGATGGTGAAGTGCGCAAAGGCGCTTCTGTACGTTTACGCCAAGTCCCATTTTAAAAGTTGAGCCGATGACTACACGAACAACGCCCTCGCGGAGATCCCTGAAGAGAAGCTTCTTTTTCGGCTCGGTGTCGGCATCGTGGATAAAAGCAATCTCGTGCTGGGGGATTCCCATTGCCACAAGCAAGCCCTTAAGCTCATCGTAAAGGTTGAAGCCCGGCTTGGGCGTAGAGGTGTCGCAGAACACCATCTGAATGCATTTCTTTTCCATTGTATCCGCATAGATCTTGGCAACCGTCTCGGCGCACCTCATAACCTTGGAATCCATTTTGAGACCGTACACCATATCAATGAGGCGCATATCAAGTGCCGCCTTTCGTCCGTCGGTGGTGATCTTCAAAAGATTGTCGACCTTTTTATCAACTCGCTTCTTTCGTACGTCATCGGCTCTCGTTGAAATGTCCTTGAGAAAATCCTTGAAGTCATCGTCACCCGTCACAACCGAATCGGTGTAGCCGTCAAAATCGGGAAGCCCCATCGCCTTTTCCACCTGATAAAAGTCTGCGACAGACGAGAGAATGTTGGTAAGCTCGGGAACATTGTGGAATTTCGAAAATCTTGATGCCAGATGATAGCTGTTGGTATCAATGTCTATTTCAAACTCCGAGGTCTTCCTTGCGAACATTCCAACCCAAGAGTCAAAATTCTGAATTCCGAGAAATTCAAGCTCTCCGTCCTGCAAATACTTCTGCAAAACAAAGAGATCGGTTATCGAGTTTGTAATGGGCGTTCCGGTTGCAAGAATGACTCTGCCGCCGTGGTTCATTCTCTGCACGCAATGAACCTTATCCATCATCGCGTTGCACTTGATCGAGCCTTGGCTGTTAAAGCCCTTTACTCTCGTGATACCCGAAGGAATATGTACGTTTTTATAATTGTGAGCCTCGTCAACGAACATTGTGTTGATACCGAGATCGTCAAAAGGAATCTCGCAAACGTTTTTCGTCATATCCTCCTGAAGCTTTTCCATTAACTTCATAACCGAGGCTCTTTTTCTATTGATATCGGATTGGGAATAGAAATTAGCGCTTGCTTTGTCAAGCTCCTTCAGCTTACTTTCGTAAAACTCCTTATAGTAACGATTAGAAAGAGAGAGCATATCAAAGCAGCTGTAGGTAATGAGAATGGCATCAAAATCCTCATCAACGATCTTCTTGAGAGTCGCCGTTCTCTTTTTGAGGCAGAAATTGCGGTTGTTCACCACAAGGATATTGGCATTCGGATAAAGCTTGCGAAACATTTCAACCCATTGCGCCATAACGTTGTTGGGAATGACGTAAAGGTTTTTCTTGCTCTTGCCAAGTCTGCGAAGCTCCATACCTGCTGCGATCATCGTATAGGTCTTTCCCGCACCAACATCGTGGGCAAGCAGGGTGTTAGGTGTCATAATAATTCTCGCTACCGAGTCCTTCTGATGCTTTTTGAGCTTGATCTCGGGATTCATATCGGGAAATTCAAGAAAATCTCCGTCAAAGACACGCTTTCGGATATTTCCGTAACGGCGGCAATACGAGCCCTGCAAGCGAGTCTTGCGCTTTTCATCCTTCCATACCCAAGACTTGAATTCCGCGATCATCTTGTCCTGCTTTTCAATAATCTTGACGGTTTCCTTCTGATTGAGTATTCTTGTTTTCTTTTTGGGATCGGGAATATCATAGATGGCAAGGGTTTTCATATTCAGAATGTTTTCAAGGAGATACAGCATATCCATTCTGCGTGTTCCCCAGATCGAATAATTGAGATCCTCATATTTGCCGTGAGCACTGCTGGTGCGGAATCTCGTTTTTTTCGGAATCTCCCAAAGTCCTGTTATATCATCGTGACGAATCGCGTAATCCTTCTCGAGAAAGGGCTTTGCTTCATCGGGATAATCTTCTCCAATCTTTTCAAGCCCGATAAGATGAAGGATAAAATCGTCAATCACATCTGTGGGAACCCAAGGAGAGCCGAGAGTGATGTAAATTTCATCGGTGTCGAGATCGGGATTGATAATGTCTTGAAGAGCTTTGATATTTGTCTCAAACAAACCGGGATACTCCTCGTTTGCCTCTCTCGCAATTGCCAGCTTGTGCATCAGGTTGCCCGAAAGATATTCATCGGAGGTCTCCCAGCCCTTGTAATAGCACTCCTCCCAATGGAGAGGATTCTGATAAATGCTACCTTTCAAGCTTTCAATGACGGTTTTCATTTCCTCTCCGGTAACCGAGGAAATGAATTCGATATCCACAAGTCCGAGCGCATCAAGAGAAACGAGAAGTCCCTCTGAAATGGTGTCACAATGAACGTTTGCACGGGCATCGTCATCATACTGATTGACGTAATCAAGGGGAAGCTCCATGGCAGAGATCTGCGCCGCCCGCTCTTTTCTTTTTCTCTCGGCACACTTGGCAGCTCTGACCTCAGCCATTCTTCTGCGCTTTTCTTCTTCCGCCATCTTCTGCTTGAGAATCTCAGCTTCGCGTTCCTGGAGCTTTCTTTTTTCGCGCTCCTTAAGATCAAGCTGGGCAAGCTTCAAGGATTCCATCGCAATATCAAGGTCTTCTACGGAAAGGATCTCGCCGCCTTTCATAATATTCTCGTAGAAGTTGAAAAGGAGCTCCTTTTTCTGCTTTGCACGAACGGCTATATCGTCTTCAATTACAGCCGAAGTTTTTACTGTTTCTGCCATGTCTCTCTCCTTGTAATTTAATTACTCTTCATCATCTTCTTCCAAGAGAAGAAGATCCTCCTCGCTCGGGATATAGTGCTCTCGCTTAACGTCAACCAAACACATCTTATTTCCAAACTTAATGTTAAGCAGAGCAAGATAAATGAAGCTGTTATTCTCTACAATCCACTCACGTTCATCTGCATAAATAGGAATGACTTCCAAAAATTTCACCTCGTCAACATCATTATCCTTTGCTATGTCGGAAGGTGAAAACACAAGCGACGTTGGCTCAAGCAGAACGAAATCATATCCAAAAGTATCTGCAAAGCTTTTGGGAACATCAACCGTATGTCCAGCTCCAAACCATGTATTATTCCTAAAAGGATATTTGCTAAGATTTACAAGGAATGACAGAGCCTCACTTCCTTCGCGACTTGTAACGCCCGAATTAAGAGATGTGTGCATTGCCAATTCAATTCTCTCATACACCCAAAGCGGCGCATCAATCGGCACATCCATTAGTGCCGCGCCCATTCCAAACGTTATGAAGTCTCTCATCCCGTTTTCTTCATCTTCCGCAATATACACATCGGTATGTACGTAATCGCTTTCTGTTTCGTGAGCAATATATCCGTCGCCCTCATAATTTAAGGCAATGAACTCCACGATTTCTTCCATCTGTTCGGGGGTGTAATAAGCAATAGATTCCATTTTATTTCTCCTTGTTTTTAAATTTATTTATATTTTTTAACCGCATTCCGCGTCGAAGCAATCTCCGTGATTGAGGACCCAATTAAAGATTTTACAAGAGGCCGTCATATCAAGGCGACCGATGTCTTGCCGTTCATCTTCTGTTGTCTTTTTTGAAACGTATGCAGAAATGCCCATCTCTTTCTTCATAACCTTGCAAAAGCGATATCCGAGTGCGCCGAGGTGCCCGACAGGGTAAAGCTCGCTCTTCTTATTCCAGAACATCCCACAGTGATAGTAATGGCAGTAAATATCAAGTTCATCATTCAAATCAGCTACAACGTTTCCGTCAGAATCGAGCAATTTCCCGTCAGCTGTGCTCCAAGCACCGCCGCCGTTTTCAAGAGTCAACGCGTCCTTGGTTTCTTTTATAACATCGATAAGATCTTTTAACGAGACGGCATCGTGCCTTTCCTCACGATTCCAAGCTGCGTAGTTGGTAATTTTTGTGGGACGAATTACTTCACAATCGGGGTGAATCTTGTCGCCTCCATAGATAAAGCAAGTACCGTCCCTGTACTCGCGATGTAAAAAATCCAAAAGAATGAAGAAGGGATTTTTGTCTGTGCCAAGATAATATCCTCTTTCATATTCTGTTACGGCTCCACTCTTGATTAAACGCTTAACAACGCGCTTGGGAAAAGCCCCCTCGGTGATAAACCCTATTTTTGTATCGTCGGGAATAATAAGTCTCGATGTGTCGGCTGGGATATCGCCTTTATCAATGTCGTAACACCACGTATCGAAGCTTACGACAGTACCTTCTTCAGTTTTCGTGTGAGTGACCCATTTTTCTCTTCTTTTTTTGAGTGCCATGTTTTTTTCTCCTTTTGTAGTTCTTTTCTCCTTGCTCGCATTATCTCATATCGTTTGTGACAAAATCGGGACATAATCACACAAGTTGCACTTTGTCACTCTCAAAGCGTTCAATAGGGTAGGTGTTAGACACTCCCACAAAAACTTGCCTATCAAGAGTAGCAAGTGCGTCGATGAATGGCGTAATATTGATTGTCTCATCTAATCGTTCAAAGAAATTGAAGACGTAAAGGGGACGGGTATCACCTTTGGCGGTTTCTTCTTTTACAATTTCAATAAAGCGATTGAAGTTTTCGATATTATAATCGCATTCCGAAAGATTGCGGTCGTTTTTGAAATATCGGTTGTGAATGCTATAACAGTTCTTTTCGTCTTTTTCGGGGCAGGGGAGTGAAGTGCAGTTGATATTTGTTTTCATGATTTTGCTCCTTTCTGATTTTACAAGAGTATTTTACCATATATTGTGTGGCAAAAAAGGAACACCAATTTTGGGGAGAGCGTCTACCCAAAGCGAGAACAAATAATGAGAAAGCTGACGATCTAACAAATCATCAGCTTTCTTATTTTTATTGATATTCGAAATCATAATTTTACTCCATCGCCATGCCCACATAATATAGTTGAAAAGAAGAAAAAACTGTGTTATAATAAATATAGATCGAAAGAGTTATCCATAAAGCAAAGGAGCACTAATTTATGAAACTGAAAAAACTGATACCGTTTTTGCTGTCTGCGGTTTTCCTGACGGGATGCACAGCACCTCAAAGCCAAACGAACAGGTACCGTCAAATCACAATGGATGAGGCCGTGATCATGATGGCGCAAGAGCAGGGGTATATCATCCTTGATGTTCGTCGTCCCGATGAATTTGCCGCAGGGCATATCCCGAACGCCATCAACGTTCCCAACGAATCGATAGGTGCAGACGAGATTTCCGAACTCCCCAACAAGAATCAGCTCATTATGGTGTATTGCCGTAGCGGTCGTCGAAGCAAAGAGGCATCCGAAAAGTTGGTCAAGCTTGGATACACGAACATCGTGGAGTTCGGCGGCATCCTTGATTGGAAGGGCGAGATTGAGAAGTAATACAAGCAAAAGGGAATATATTTGAAAATAAACGCGACGGAGTTATTAAAGTCGCGGTGGAGTGCTAAGACAACGAAAGGAGAGAACGTTATGCAAGAACCAACCGAAGGCGAAAACATGTTCGGAGATGATCCCAATATATCACAAGAATCCGAAGAAGAAGTACTTCATTTGGTTGTGAAGGGAGATGAAATAGCTAATAAAGCAAGAGGAATAGATTTTAACAAATTAGCACAATTGCAAGGAGAAATAGCTTTTGACAATGCTAAATTTGCAGCGAGGGTAGAGAATACGTTGATTTCGCTCAATCGACTCATGGAAGATGTCGGTAGAAAAATGATTGAAAGTGCTCAGGTTTTATTAGATACATTCAGCAAATTTAATTATAGCATATTTGATCGTATCTATGGAACTTTGTCAGATATCAGTTGTGAAATAAGCACTTATTTCAATCAGGTTAAGGAAAGTTATCAAAACGATCTTTATGAAGCTAGATGGTTTCCTCATGCTATAAACACCGATAATTTGCAGTTGTTCTTGGATGTGAGTGAAGTTTTGGAACACACACGAAGATCAAAAAATAGGACAAAAAAGTTGGATCGGATATTTTTTGATTTTTATAGTAAAAAGCGACTTGAGGAAATGAAGCGAGATTGGAAGAATAAAACCGATATTCCTAATTACATACAAAAAATGCTTTCACAAGCAGTTAATGCATATAATCGTAAAGAATATGCATTGACAAATAGTGTTTTAATGACACTTTGGGAAGGTATAATTGCATCCAAGGTTGGAAAAGAAAACAACTATAGAATTAGCGGTGTAACACGTCAATCTTTAGAAGTGCTAAATGATGAGAATGACAACGGAGAAACTATAAAGAGTTTTTGCAGCGATTTCATATTCTATGATTGCCGTCAGATTGATGATGTAAAGGAGGATGTTCCTGGTCGGCATGGAATAGCCCATAGTTGGTATACAAAATACCCGACTCGAAAGACGGCGTTGAATGCTATAATTTTTACAGATTTTCTGTTAAGCCTTAAACCAATTGCTCAAGATTAAAGATTTCAGTGGGCAAAGAAAAGGCGGAAATCGCAAACTTCTATTGCCGTCTTAATATTTACAGAAGACTGTTGAAAAGGGACACGTTTTATGATATACTATGAACATTGAAAAAATAAGATTTTTATGTTAGAAAAAGGAGATTGTATGTTTTGCGCTGTATGTAACACGTCTTATGATGAAAATAAGAATTGTCCAGAATGTGGATTTAAAAATAATCATAATGAATTTGCAGAAGAATCAGAAAAAACACGTTGGGAAAACGATATTGTATTACCATACCGTGCGCAGCATTGGCAACACCTGACTGAATTTGAGTTTGAAGGGACAACACTAAAGAAATACAAAAGCAAGAACAAAAGGGTTGATTCCGTAAAAATTCCGTATGGTGTAGAGAAGATAGGAAAAAGAGCTTTTCACGATGCACAGTTTGTTAAATTTATAGACATGCCCAATACAGTGAAAGAGATAGATAGCGAGGCGTTTGATTTTTGTATAGGATTGCAATACATAAATCTGTCTTCTAATTTGCATACGATAGGAATTAGAGCATTTTCTTTTTGTCAGGGGTTAGAAATGATGAAACTCCCCAAGAGCGTAGAGTGTATAAAGAAAGAAGCCTTTGCAAATTGTTGGAACTTGTTAGTGGTAATTACTCCCAAAGATATAAAGTTGGGGGAAGATGTATATTACGGCTGTGGATGTCTAAAAGTAAATTATTCTTAATCATTTGCATATAGCGAGCTTAATAAAAACGATAGCATCCCACTTATGGGTTTCCGTTGACGTTATATGAAAAATCTCCACAAGCACTCAAACACATATTAAAGTCGAAAAACGGGCTTGCTCAACCCTCAAAGCAGGGAAGAGCAAGCCCATTCTTTATATCACGAAAACGCGAGATTTTAATAGCTGTTGATGCCATATCGATATTTTGCGCTATCTATGTGCGGCGAATCAATTAAAACCATTCATTTTCAAATACGTTGACGTTTGCGTAATAGTTTTGGATAATTTCTTGTGTTGTAAACTTCTTTTTGATCAATACTGCTGCGGTGATCAAGCTCATATGGTCATAGGCATACTTGATGATGTTTTCTATCAGTTGCTTTCTAAATGCCTTGTCCTCATTGACCTTAAAAGGATTTTTCTCGAAAGCTTCCAAAAACTCTTCAAATTTCTCCGGGGTAATCATATTGTAATGCTGGTGGTTGAGCTTATAAAAGAACATAAAGAAATCTCTCAGTCCTTCATTGCTCATGCCTTCCAATTCTTTTATTAAGGTCTCTGTCGCCTTATTGACATTCTTTTCTGTATTTTCCATAATATCTCTACTTTCTACTTGTCATTATTTAGAACAACAACAGAGCGCAAAATATTGTCGTCCTATATAATTTAGCAGATGTTAGAGGCGGTCGGTTGTCGGCAAGAGCACCTCAATGGCAATTCGGGCACCGAGCCGAAAAGCATAAACGAAGATCTCACGCTCATTGCTATCCGTGAGTTCCCCACAGCAATCATCGAACTTCTCTAGAAGTTCTTTTTGCTTATCTGTGAGCGTGTTGTTTGATTTCTCATGATGATTTGCAAGGTGTTCCATGAGCTTTTTTGTCTGCCCATCCTTGCTGCGACAATCGCTACTCGGGCATACGTTGCCATAGAAAAGCTCTTCCAAAATTGATTTCATAATTATCCCTCCAAGTGTTTATAGGATAATTATAACGTGAATCGCCACATTTGCGAATGCCAAAAGGGAAGTGTTTGCGGAAAGGTTGCAACTATTATTAATGCAAAGTTCAATAGTGTTGGTTTGTTGCTTTTGCGGTTGGATTTTTTATTTTTGAAAAAACTCTAATTGTGTTGAAAAATGGTTGTTTTTATGCTATAATTGTAATAAAAGCTAGTGCAAAAATAATGGATAGGAGATACAGCAATGGCGGAAAAAGATTTAAACATAATGTATAATTATGCTTTTTGTGGAACACCGGAAGGATTTGATGGTATGCTGCAGTATTTATCAGAAATGGCAGAAGCTGAAGTATGGTCTTTTAGTGGAAATGAACCTAATAGTATTTTGAAAAAGTACATATTAGGAACGTTTAGCCAATGTAGCAAACAAAATAAAATTATGGTTTCCACAGATGGCAAATTTTCTTGTTTTAATACTGGATTACTAACAGGGAACGGTAATGATATTGTCGGATTATTTGAGAAAAATGTTCGGACAAATGCACAACCCTGGTTTTTTAAGGGATTTAAGGATAAATGTCATAGAGATTTTTTAGATGTGTTTTATGATGTCCCTGAGTTGGCGACCTACACAACAGATTTTCAACATCTGTATTTTAATCCGAACTATAATATTGTGGTTAATACCGACCATATTCTCGATGACAACTGGGAACGGATTCATGATATTATTAAGTTTGAAAAGACTGTTGTAAAAGCTTTGTTGGTGGGAGCTATTGAAGAAGCAAAAAAGAAAATTAAAAGAAATTTGCGGTTAGTTGTCCCGCAGTTTTATAGGGATGAAATTATGTATTTGGTGCCCATTCAAATACCAAACAACGATGGAAATTATGTTGTTATGGCCTTGGCTGTCGAAAAAACAGATACTGAACAGTATAGAGCAAATACAATTTTCACAAAAGAAATGGCCTATGAAAAAGCTAGGTTATTAATGAAACCGGAATCCAATTGGTTAATGGATGAATAAACAGAATAGGGGTGTACCAAGTCTAGAACTCGGTACACCCCAAAACATTGTTTGTAAAAGAAATTGTACTCAAAAAATTGTTTGTGCTATTATTATATACTATATTGCTTAAAATGTCAATGGTTTTTTGAAAAAATAATTAAAATTTTTTTGTTAAACTAGAACTTTTTGGGGATTGTATGTAAGCAAATAACTATTGGTTTTGATAATCAGATGTTGAAGAAGGCAAAAAAACAACTATCAAAACATTCTTCAAAAAAGTGTTTCAACAGATTAAAGTGCCCTCTTCTTTGAGCTTTTATTTTCTTCCAACGCCCATTCGCAAACAATCCCCGAATTTCTCTCAAAAGGGGTCCGCAAAAGGATAAAGGTTTGTTATAATATGAGCATAAACTGGTTTCTAAACTGGTTTCCAATTGGTTTCTTTTTGATGGAAAAAGGGCAAAAATGCTCAAAAAAGGCTTAAAAATGCATCACATGGTGCAAAAAACGCCATGGCCAAGCGGTAAGGCAAAGGTCTGCAACACCTCTATCCCCGGTCCGATTCCGGGTGGCGCCTCCAAAAAAAACCAGTCCGATGGACTGGTTTTTCTTTTTGGACGTGCTACGCACGAAGCGGATCGCACTCGGCGTTTCAAGCAAAATCGGGCGCACTTCTCTTCACCTTTTCATCTGACCACATCGGGAATCGCAATGTAGCCGAATCCGGTTCGCATTCGCCGCCAAAGACGTCGGGGAGCTCGCTCACCAGCGGCTGGGCGTGCGAATATTCGCGCATAGCGAGAAATTCCGAGGATATAGCGAAATTCTCTTGCACTCCACCCCAAAGTATGCTATAATAAAATCAGAAGGGCGGTGATTGCGTGCCACACGGATATAAACGAGAATATAACGATATCTTATATTTCAAAAAAGACCATTTTTGTCCTGACTGTAAAACAAAATTAGAAAAAGTCCCCGTGTCAAAAGTTGTTAATTCCAGATCACCTGAAGCAAAAGACTTTGACTTTAGTATGGGCGATACTTACGCTGTAGGAGATATTCAATTTACTTGGGACGAATTTGAGTGTCCCAACTGCAAAAAGCATTTGACCGTCAACGAAATGAAGGAGATTGAGGGCATACCTTTACCTAAAAAGCTGAGCAAATTAGGAAAAATATTATTTTATGTGTTCGGCATCTTATTTTTAATTGCAGTAGCGTTATTAAAGAAATATTTATAGTGGCATCTTTTTTGTCAACACGCCCCAAAACAAAAAGCACTTCGCAAGAAGTGCTTTTCGTTTTGGACGTGTTACGCACGAAGCGCCCTCAGCACTGTATACCGTAGGCATATCAGAATCCGGTTCGCATATCCCGCCGTAGAGCGCATCGAGCTTGCTCGTAAGCGGCAAGGCGTGGATATATTCGCGCTTGCGCGAAATTCCGGGTGGCTTTTTCGATTTACTGGTTTCTAAACCGGTTTCCAAATTTGAAAAGAGAAACAAGGAATGAGAAAGAGAAATATGAACGGAATATGATTGCAAAGAATTGATATTTGTGATATAATATGCTATAATAAAATTAACAAATCAAGGAAGGCGGTATGTTTCATGTATAAATCAAAGCATATTGCAACAAAGCTTAATGAAAAACAATTTTTAAGTCGTCTTAAAACTTTTTGTCGAGAAAAAACACTTTTTGACAAAGGTTATAACAACGAAGATATTTTTGTTACAAAACGCAAAAACAACCGTCTTTGGATCTGCAAGCATTATGCAGTCGTTGGAAGAAGTGGCGGGTATGCTAATGACTGTATTTATGTTCGTTACAGCACAAATAAAAGCGGTTACATAGATGTTGAATACAGATTTGGAAAATTACTGTTGTTTATTATTCCTTTTATAATTTGCTTTACGGTAGGTATTGCCATATGGGTATCACTTGTATATGACGTTATAAGTGGAGCCGTTGCCTTTACAAATGCAGAATGGGGAGGGCTATGTGTTACCACTCTATTTTGGATATTTGGATTGGTTGGAATGATGTTTCGTTCTAGAAAAGAAAGGGCGTTGGTAGAAGAACATTTGTTGCGAATATGCAACATTAAATCCTAATGTCATTAAAATTGAAATCTCAAAGAAAAGAACCCAAAGGTGACACGGTCTAGATCGTGTCACCTGTTTTTTTGTTTTGATTGTATCATTTTGAATTTTCATTTCCCAATCGAAAACAATCCGCGAACATCTTCCAATTTCCGTGTGCGTGTGTCAAAAAACACGTTATAATATGCGTGTAGAGCGGTTTCCAAATTCAAGGGGGAAAACAGAAATCATAAAGAGCCCTTCGATTTTATCGACGGGCTCTTTGTGTCTTTTTTTGTTGCATTACATCAGCTTAAGGTAAAGCTCTTTGATCTCTTCTACGCTGGTTTCGCGGGGGTTACCGGGGCGGCAAGCGTCGGCAAATGCGGACTCGGACAGGAAGTCGAGGTCTTCTGCCTTAACGATCTCCTTGAGGTCTGCGGGGATTCCTACGTCGAGGGAGAGCTGCTTAACTGCGTTGATAGCGGTAGCGCGAGCTTCTTCAAGGGTCATGTCTGCAACGCCTTGAACGCCCATTGCTGTTGCGATATCTCTGTACTTCTCGCCGGTTGCGGGAGCGTTATATTCCATAACGGTGGGCAGAATGATAGCGTTTGCAACACCGTGGGGAGTATCGTACAGCGCACCGAGAGGGTGAGCCATCGAGTGAACGATGCCAAGACCTACGTTAGAGAAGCCCATACCTGCAATGTATTGGCCAAGAGCCATACCCTCGCGACCTTCGTTGGTGTTTTCAACTGCGCCACGCAGACTCTTTGCGATGATTTCGATTGCCTTGAGGTGGAACATATCGCTCATTTCCCAAGCACCCTTGGTGATGTAACCTTCGATTGCGTGGGTGAGAGCATCCATGCCGGTAGCAGCGGTCAGTCCCTTGGGCATGGTAGCCATCATATCGGGGTCAACAACAGCTACTACGGGAATGTCGTGAACGTCAACGCATACCATCTTGCGGTTCTTTTCTGCATCGGTGATAACATAGTTGATGGTTACCTCTGCAGCGGTACCTGCGGTGGTGGGAACAGCAATGATAGGAGTGCACTTGTTCTTGGTGGGAGCAACGCCCTCGAGGCTGCGTACGTCTGCAAACTCGGGGTTGGTAATGATGATACCGATTGCCTTTGCGGTGTCCATAGAGGAGCCGCCGCCGATAGCAACGATGCAATCTGCACCGCTTGCCTTGAAAGCTGCAACACCGTTTTGAACGTTTTCAATAGTGGGGTTGGGCTTAATGTCGCTAAAGATCTCGTAGGGGATGTTTGCGGCATCGAGAACGTCGGTTACCTTTTTGGTAACGCCGAACTTAATGAGGTCGGGGTCGGAGCATACAAATGCCTTTGCAAAACCTCTTGCTTGAATCTCGGGAGCGATTTCATTGATCGCGCCCTTGCCGTGATAACTGGTTTCGTTAAGTACAAATCTTGCCATTTTATTTTCTCCAATCTATAAATTTGAATGTGATTGATTATTCTACTTCTACAATACCGCCCGCTTTAACGGTGATCTTCATGCCGTCTTTTACGTAGTTGAGGAACTCGTCGCCAAGGCCGTCAACAACAGGCATGGTAACGCCATCTACCCAAACGTCAGCGAGGACTGCGCCTGCGGCTGCCAAGGAGTCGATGTGGTTTGCAAAGAGCATGCATGCGGGGTTCTTTTGCATCGAGCAAGCGCAATAAAGAACCAAGCCGCCGGTGGTAGAGCCGATGGTTTGGGGCAGGCAGAGTGCCTTACCCAAAAGGGACTTGCCGTAAATTTGTTGGTTGCTTTGGTCGCCGCATTTTACTTCCTTATCGCCAAACTGCAATGCCATTTGGAAGGATGCAAGGGTATTAAAGCCCTCGGTGGTAACAACTGCCTCGGCAGTAACCTCGCCGGGAGTAACAACTCTTCCTTTGAACTGCTTCATTACTTTGTACCTCCCGTAATCGTTTTAAGAATTTGGTCATTGGTGTAGTATCTTGCGCTTGTGTAAGTGCGGAGCTTATTAGAGGATGTGATAACGGGCATCTTTTTGCAAAGGGGATTGTTCATATACATCAGGGGGCAGATGTAGGACGTGATAACGCCTGTTGCCTTGAGGCGTGCTGCGTATTCGGTCTTTTCAAACTGTTCAAGAACGCCGGGAGCTGCAGTGAATACGGTTTTGATAACAACCTTCTTTTTGCCGTTCTTTGCGAGCTCACTTTCAACCTTAACGGTCCAATCCTTGAGCTGCTCGAGCGAGAGGTGAGGGCAACCGACAAAGCAAAGCTTGGGTTGTGCATCGGGGTTCTTCCAAATAACGGGATAATTATCCTGAACTCTTTGAAGCTCTGCATCGTCGATGATGTATTCCTTTGCACCCTCTGCGATGAGCTTTTCGCCAAGCTCAACTGCTTCGGGGGTGAGGTTTGCGATGTGGTAAAGACCAACTGCACCGTTGGATGCGGTAGCCGCACCAAAGTCCTTGAGGTATGCGCAAGCGGAATCGTTCAGTTCATTGCCAATCCATTGATCAAGCCCTACAACGTAAGGGACGTCCTCCATGACCTTCATACCGATTGCGGAACCAAGGAGCTGTGCCTCGGGCTTTTTGGTTGTCTGAACCTTAATTACCCAAGTTGCTTTTCTGCCCTCGTCGGTGAGCAGACCAAAGTAGGGAACGTAGCCAACGATAGAGCCCATAATGTCGATGATACCCGAGTTACGGTTGCATCTTGCACCGAGAACCGAGTTTGCATAAACAACGGCGCTGGATTCTGCCCAAGAGAGAACGTCGCCCTTCCCGGGCTTATTGCCAACCTCGTCAAGGTAGCAAGCGCAGGTGAAAGCGTTTTTATCCATCAGACCGAGCTTATTGAGCTGATCCTCATAGAAATCCTGCTTGGTGTACATAAACTTGTTAAATACAAGATTTTGCAAAAGGTTTGCGGGAACGTTTTTATCAAGGGGACGGGGGTCTACCGAGAACTTTTGACCGGAGCTAACGCCCGCATCGAGGAGCTGTTGCATCAGGTCGTAAACGGGAGACATAACCTTGAGGCCAAAAGAGGTGACAAGGTGGTTATATTTGGATGTAATGGGAACGAGCTTTTCTGCTTCAAAAGCATCGCCGTACATAACAAGGGTCTTCATAACCTTGGCAAGGGTTTCACCCTGCGCGCCGTCAAGAATCGCCTGTTGTTCTTTTGTTAAAATCATAGTCGTTTCTCTCCTTGTCAAAATTACAGTTTCATACAAACGTTCCAAGCGCCCCAAATAACGGTACGCAGGTTGCCAACGTTTGCGGCATCACCAATGACGTGAACGTGCTTGCCGGCCTTTGCAAGAGGTGCGGGATTGTAACCAACCGAGAGAATAACGGAGTCGGTTGCTACGTCAAAGGTCTTGCCTTCTTTATCTTTCAGCGTTACGCTACCATCGTTGATGGTGGAAAGCGCGGTTTCGAGATATACGGGAACGTTGTTGGTCTTAAAGAAATCGCGCAGGTAGCTGGTGTTTGCCAAGCAAACGCCTTTGGTGGTAATGAGGTCGTCCTGCATTTCTACAATCACGGGCTTCTTACCCTTGAGGTAGAGGTCGTAAGCGATTTCACAACCCGTCAAGCCACCGCCAATAACAACAACGTTTTCACCAACGGGCTTGTTGCCAAGCAGGTAGTCAACGGCTTCAATTGCGGTGTCAGCACCCTTTACGGGGATTCTCTTTGCAACCGCACCGGTGGCAACGATGATTTCGTCCGCCTCAATGGAATTGATATCCTTGATTTCGGTGTTCATTTTGAGGTCGATGGGATATTTGGAGACCTCGCGAATGTACCAAGCGATGAGTGCTCTGTCTTTTTCTTTGAAGGAGGGAGCAGCAGCGGCTACAAATACGCCGCCGAGCTTGTCGGTCTTTTCATAAAGAGTTACCTTATGTCCGCGTTTTGCGCAAAGGATAGCTGCTTCCATACCGCCAATACCGCCGCCGATGATGGCAATGTTCTTTTGCTTCTTTGCGGGCTTAACGGAGTACTTTTTGGATTGCATGGTCTCGGGGTTGAGTGCGCAACGTGCAAGGCCCATGGTATCGGTCAGGTCTTGGGTGTTGGCGTGACCCTTGGAAGAGGAGAAGTTAAAGCAGCCTGCATGGCAGCAGATGCAAGGTTTTATGTCCTCAAGTCTATCTTCAATCAGCTTGGTGACCCATTCGGGGTCAACGAGGAATTGGCGAGCAACGCCAACTGCGTCGATCTTGCCCTCGGCAACTGCCTTTGCGCCAACCTCGGCATCCATTCTGCCGGCGCAAACAACGGGAATGTCTACAAACTTCTTGATGTGTGCAACGTCTTCAAGGTTGCAGTTTTCGGGCATATACATCGGGGGATGTGCCCAGTACCAAGAGTCATAGGTGCCGTTATCTGCATTGAGCATATCATAACCTGCATCCTGCAGATATTTTGCGGCTTTTTCGGATCCTTCCATGCCACGGCCAACCTCAACGTAGTCCTCGCCGGGCATAGCACCCTCGCAAAAGCCCTTGAGCTTGGATTCTACGGAGTAACGAAGAGATACGGGGTAATCATTGCCACAGGCCTCTTTGATGGCTTTTACAACTTCAACAGCAAAACGGTAACGGTTCTCAAAGCTTCCGCCGTATTCGTCGGTACGCTTGTTGAAGAACTCGATAGCGAATTGGTCAAGCAGATAGCCCTCATGAACCGCGTGAACCTCAACGCCGTCAACGCCTGCCTCTTTGCAGAGTTTAGCGGTTTTTGCAAACGCCTCGATGATCTCGTGGATCTGATGCTTGGTCATTTCGGGACATTCGATATCGGGTGCCCAACGGGAAGGTTGGGGAGAGGGAGAAGCAAGCTCGTGAGATGTATCGAGAATGGGTTTTACCAGTGCGCGGGTAATCTTGTTTTTGTGCAAGGGAGCGACAAGCTCGGTGATAGCCCAAGAGCGACCCATACCTGCGGTGAGCTGAATAAAGAGTTTTGCACCGGTCTTATGGATCTCATCCATAAATACCTTAAGGTCCTTGAACATTTTTTCGTTTTGCCAGAGCCATTTGCCCCAAAAGGTGTCACGAAGAGGTGCGATGCCGGGAATGATGAGACCTACGTTGTTGTTAGCGCGTTCAAGGAAGAGTTTTGCCGCCTCTTTATCAAAGTGACAGCCGGTGAGCTCAAACCAACCAAACAGAGATGTACCACCCATGGGGCACATAACAATGCGGTTTTTGATCTCCACGTTGCCGATCTTCCAAGGTGTAAATAACGCCTCGTACTTTTCGTTCGTTGTGTTCATAGGAAAAATCCTTTCTGCATGTTTTATATTTTGTGGATACTGTTCATAGGGGGAAGGGATTATTTCAACAGCGAAATCGCATCGCTGATGTTCTTTTCAAGGGCTTCGCGGCCGTATTTATCAACCTCTGCCTTGTTCTTTTCACCGTGGGTAAGGCATCCGGCGCCGCCAATGCAACCGCCAATACAAGCCATACCCTCAATAAAGTTTCCGTCAAGAACACCTTTGCTCAGTTTAAGAAGAGCCATACGGCAAGCTTCAATGCCGTCGCAAACAACGGGCTTGATCTCAAAATCGATGTTTTGCTCTTTCATCGCCTGAGCCGCCGCGTCGGTAAGACCGCCACTGCGAGCGAAGATACGTCCAAAGTAGGATGCGTTATCGAGCACGCCTTCTTCAAAAGAAGAGAGGTCAAAGTCGCGGCTATCAAAGAGTGCTTGGAGCTCCTCGAATGTGAGAACGGTATCGACATAGGGCTTGACAGATTCGAGTTGTGCCTCTGCCTTTTTGGCAGTACAAGGACCGATAAAGATGACCTTTGCGCCCGGCGTAGTCTCCTTAATATACTTTGCGAGCACCGCCATAGGAGACAGATTGTGAGAGATGTGTTCTACAAGTTGAGGGAAGGTGGATTTGATGTATTGAACGAAAGCGGGGCAGCAGGAGCTTGTCAAGAGTCCCTTTTCGGAGAGCTCCTTTGCCTCTGCCATAGCCACCATGTCGGCGCCTAGAGCAGCTTCGATAACGTCGCGGAAGCCGAGCTTTTTCAGTCCCGTGATGACCTGTCCGAGCTTTGCATAAGAGAATTGGCTCGAAATAGAGGGAGCCACAACGGCATACACTTTATGGCCTTCGCCGGGGTTATTTCGTTCGCTCTTTTTGAGAATATCGATAGCATTGAGAATGTAAGACTTATCGCTGATAGCACCAAAGGGGCACTGATATACACACGCGCCGCACTGAATGCATTTGGAGTTATCGATGGTAGCGGCTTTTTCTTCGTTCATCGAAATTGCCTTGACCTTGCACGCGTTTTGGCAAGGACGCTTGCGGCTGACAATTGCGGTGTAGGGGCAAACCTTAGCACACGCGCCACATTCGCGGCATTTGGATTTATCGATGTGTGCCACGTGGTTGTTATCAAAGGTGATGGCGCCAAACTTGCACACGTCCTCGCAACGGTGCGCGAGGCATCCGCGGCAAGCGTTGGTTACTTCATATCCGCCAACGGGGCATTCATCGCAAGCGATGTCAATGACCTCAATCACGTTAGGGTTGCTTTTGTCACCGCCCATTGCGATTTTGACGCGCTCGCCAAGAATGGCTCTTTCTTTATAAACACAGCAACGCATAGTGGGTTGCTTTCCGGGAGCGAGCTTTTGAGGAATGTCCATAACGTTTTCCAAAAGCTTATCCTCCCACGCAAGGCGAGCCACCTCGCGCAGAACCTTGTATTTCAAATGCTGTACTTTTGTATCAAATTTGCGCATTTTAACTCCTTACTTAAAAATAACTAACCTTAATTCTCTTACCCATCTTTTTGAGGCATGCGGAAAGCTCTGAAACGAGATTCATCTTGATGTTAAAATTGATGGGGAGGTCAGGGTTTTGGTGGGCGGGGTTGATTGCTTTACCAACATAAAAGTTAATGTCGGTTGCTTCTTCAAACAAGAGGCGGCTGATCAGCGATGCACCGTCTTTTTTGAAATTCCATTCTTCATAGAGGGCGTTCTCACCGAGATAATCCTTGGCGTATTCAATCACTCTGTTCATTGTGATAACGCCCTCGGTTACGAGGTCAACTCCCTCAATGTGAGCAATGGGGGGAATATCACTGCGCTCAAAGCTCAAGCTGGCGCGCACGGGCTTGCCAAGATATTTTGCCGCAATGGAGGAGGTGGTACCACCGCAAATGATGTGTTTTCCCTCCTTGGAGAAGAAGAGTGACATCATGCGGTTGGCATCGTCGCGGTTGGAGGGGGGACCGAAGAGAATGTTCATTGGTTCTCTCTTTCTAATTTTTACAACGCAAGCGGTGGTGTCGTCTCCCGGTTTGTGAGCGTAGAGATTGTCGCACTCATCGACCAGCATTGTAGAAAGGTTCTTGGCGGTGTAGCCGCCGGCAACGAGGGCTTGCATATAACCGGCAATATCCTCGCGTTTCCAACCAAAGTTGTATTTGCCGCCCATGCCTGCGTGAGGGCAACCGTCGCTCATGGCGATGAACACGTCATCCTCTTGCAACTTAAGGGTGGATTTGTATATTTTTTTACCGCCGATATGCATCTCGGTTTTGGGATAATCGTAGATCTCAAAATTGCGAATGACAATGACCTGTGGATTATCGTACTGAATGATCTCGGCAACTTCATTATTCAACAGATGAATAATGGTAAACGTGGAATACGCCACGCCGCGTACCGAACAAACGGGGAGAGCACCCGCAATGGTAGAGACACACTCCTCAATGGGGAGTCCTGCCGCCATCATGGTGGAAATGATCTTGGAGGTAAGCGTCGAAAGGATGCTCGCCTTAACGCCCGAACCGAGACCGTCTGCCAAAACGATGACTGTGGAATTTTCATTTTCTTCCACAACGTCTACGTGGTCACCGCAAAGCTCTTCGCCCACGTGGTTGATGCTTTTATATCCGATATCTGCACACAAATCATTCATCGCCAATAGACTCCTTCAGTTTTGTGAGTGCGATCTTGGTTTCGGCAGCGGTTTCGCCCAAGAGAGATGCGATTTCCTGCACGATTCTCATTTGCTTTTCAACAACAGTGTCGGCAACCTCAACGGTTTGCTTGTTGATGCGCGCTTTCTTTTCGCGGTCAAATTCTTCGTCAGTGATGTCACGCATAATGCCGATGAGCATACGCGAATCGGGATCGTAAACCACCGTTTGCTTTACGTATTTTTTGTACTCGGCAAGGTAGGTGCGTTGATCGCGCACGGTTCTGCCACTGTTGCGAACCTGAATGAATACAGAGGGATCGAGAATACGGATAACGGGCTCGCCGAGGACGTCGGATGCTGCACGGATGTTCATGATCTTGCGTGCCGCATTGTTGATTTGTTGAACCTCGAGCCCCTCGTTGAGCACGATAAGGCCGTCGGGGGTGTTGTTTACAATGGTGTCGGAGAAGCTTTCTGCCTTATCCTTGAGGTAGGGCAGGCACATCGAGATCTCTGCTTTACCTTGAATGATCGCGATTGCCTTTTCACGGCAGGAGTTGTAGCCGCAGGAGCCGCAGTTGAGCTCGTCCGAGGGGCGGAATTTGCCCATTTGACGAAGGACAGACATGATCTCACTCTCGCTGGGCGGAGCAAGCTTGCGCTCGATCATAGAGAAGTTCTTTTTGAGGTTTTCATGTGCAGGTTGTTCTACGCCAAAGTCACGCTCGCCTGCATATTGGGCAATGGTGATGTAATCCTTTACGGGGTCGGTCATGTGGTATTTCTCCATGACAGGACCGCCAACACAGCTGCCAATGCAAGCCGACATTTCAATAAAGCATTTATGAATGCCGCCGTTTTCAATATTTTTGAGCGCTGCAATGCAGTTTTCAACGCCGTCAAGGGCGAGGTAGGTATAACCCGGGGCGTTTTGTGCCATGGTTTTGAGCACGCCGCCCGTAGTGGGGAAGAAGCGTGCGCGGCTCTCGGGAGTGCTGTCCATTTCCGTCTCAAGTGTAATATCCTCTGCCTTGAGCCAGTTGGTCAATTCCTCAAAAGTGAGAACGGCATCTACAATACCCTCGTAGTATTCGGCCTCATCCTTTTTGGCAACGCAGGGACCGATGAATACGGTTTTTGCATTGGGGATTCTTTTTTTAATATCGTCACAATGTGCCTGCATAGGGGACATTACATCGGCAAGATATTGCAACAGAGAGGGGAACTGCTTTTGAATGAGCAGATTGATGGAGTGACAGCAAGAGGAAATGAGAATATCTCTGTCTTCTTCGCGAAGCATTCGCTCGTATTCGGTTTTGACGATGGTGGCACCGATAGCGGTTTCCTCTACGTCATAAAAGCCGAGCTTTTTGAGCGCCTTACGCATCGATTCGATGCCAACGCCCTTGTAGTTTGCGATAAACGAAGGCGCCAAGCTGACAACAACAGGATCGCCGCTTTGCAAAAGCACGCGCGCTTTTTCGGTGCCGTCTACAATTTCTTTTGCATTTTGGGGGCAAACAACAAAGCAGTGTCCGCAAAGAATACACTCGTTGCCAATGATGTGTGCTTGGTTGCCCGAAAAGCGAATGGCCTTAACAGGGCAGTGACGAATGCACTTATAGCAGTTTTTGCAGTTTGATTTTTTGAGTGTCAAGCAGTTTGCCATTTCTGTTACTTCCTTTCGTCCTCGATTGCATCAAGTATGTTTTTCTTGAAAAATTCTCTAAAGTTTTGGGGTGTAATACCTACGTGAACGTCATCGTTGATTTGTACCGTAACGCCGACGCGGTTGCACTTGCCGATGCAAAAGCTACCGGAAAGTACAACCTCATCCTCAATGTGATATTCTTCAATGGAGCGTTCAAACAATTCTACAATCTCAGGGGAACCCTTCAGGTGACAGGAGGATCCCACACAAATTTGAACGAACAGCATAATTTACACCTTTGCCAAAACTTCGTTTGCGAAGAACTCGCCAACGGTTTCGGGAGTTACAGAGTGAAAAGTATCGTTAACGGTTACGCAAACGCCCATTTGGCATTTGCCCATGCAAAAGGTACCGCCAAGCTCTACTTTATCGGTAAGATTGTTTTCGGAAATCAAATATTGCAGCTGCTCTACTACTTGGCGAGAGCCCTTAATGTGGCAGGAGCTACCGATGCAAACTGTAATTTTAAGCATTTTATTTTACCTCACAATATTTCTATAAATTAGGGGTATTGGCGGGAGTGACCTCCCGCCATACGAATATACTATCACTTATTGGTAATCGACAACGCTAACCCAGCTCATCAGGAACTCGCGTTCCTTCTCGTTGCCCTTAACCGATTGAGAAGCGGCTACAATGGGCATCCACTTTTGAACGTATTGCTTTGCGGTGTCGCTCTTTTTGCAGAAGGTGGAGAGATACAGTTCTGCACCTTCGATGTCACCGCTGAGCCAGAACAAAAGGTAGGTGCGTGCTACGTCAGCCGATGCGTTTCCTTGCGTCGCGTGAGACCAGTCGAGAATATAAGGCGTGCCGTCCTCTGCAACAATGATGTTGGAGGGGTTAAAGTCGCCGTGGCATACCTTGTTGTGCTTGGGCATGCTCTCAAGACGGGTGTGCAGATCATAGCGGGTGGTAGCATCGAGATCGGTCTCGGTGATCTTTCTGTTCATTTTGTCCTTCAGTTTGTTGAGCAGAGGACAGGTCTTGGAGTGAACGGTGATTTGAAGATCCACAAGCAAGTTGATGTATTCTTCTTTTCTTTCCTCGTCTTCTGCCATGAGCTGTGCCAAAGTCTTTCCTTTGATGTATTCGGAGACGATTGCCCATTTGCCGTCAACCATAGTAACCTCGAGAACCTTCGGGATATTGAGTCCGGTCTCTTCGATTCTTGCTTGGTTGAGCGCTTCGTTGAGCACGTCTGCCTTGGAGTATTCTTTGCTGAATACCTTAATGCATCTGTCGCCATCGCGATAGATGGTCTTGTTATTTCTTACTGCAATTACTCTATCAAGATTCATAGTGATATCCTCCTTAAATTAGGCCTTCTTACCCTTGCGGTAGGGAGCTTTGATGGCGTCGGGAGTAGCAATGTCGAGGTTCTTTGGGGGCATCTTTTCCTCAACAAAGTGCTTTCCGTAGTAAGCGTTGAGGTACATTTGCTTGATCTCGCTCATCAGGGGGTAACGGGGGTTTGCACCGGTGCATTGGTCGTCGAATGCTTGCTCAACCATATCGTCAAGGCGAGCGAGGAAGTCTGCTTCATCAACACCGTATTCTGCAATGGTTGCCTTAATACCAACGCGCGCCTTGAGGTCGTTGATGGCTTTGATGAGGTTTTCAAGCTTTTCTTCATCGGTGTTGCCGCCAAGACCGAGAGCGTCTGCGATCTCAGCATAGCGAGCAAGGGTGTGAGGATGGTCGTATTGAGAGAAGGTACCCATCTTTGTGGGGGCTTCGCTTGCATTGAAGCGGAGAACTTCTTCAATCATCAGTGCGTTAGCAACGCCGTGAGGCAGGTGGTGGAAGGCGCCGAGCTTGTGTGCCATGGAGTGGCAGATGCCAAGGAATGCATTTGCAAATGCCATACCTGCAATGGTTGCGGCGTTTGCCATTTTTTCGCGTGCTTCTACGTCGGTTTGACCGTTTTCATAAGCGCGGGGGAGATACTTGAAGATGCTCTTGAGCGCTTGAATGGCAAGGCCGTCGGTGTAGTCGGTTGCAAGCATAGCGGCGTAAGCTTCAACTGCGTGAGTAACAGCGTCGATACCGGAAGCCGCAGTCAATCCCTTGGGTGCGGACATATGGAAGTCGGTGTCGATGATTGCCATATTGGGCAGGAGCTCGTAGTCGGCAAGAGGATACTTAACACCGGTCTTTTCGTCGGTGATAACTGCGAAAGGAGTTACTTCGGAGCCCGTACCTGCGGAGGTGGGAATTGCGATGAAATATGCCTTTTCGCCCATCTTGGGGAAGGTGTAAACTCTCTTACGGATATCAATAAATCTCATTGCCATATCCATAAAGTCTGCCTCGGGATGCTCGTAGAGAACCCACATAATCTTTGCGGCATCCATAGCGGAGCCACCGCCAAGAGCGATGATAGTGTCGGGTTGGAATGCTCTCATTTGAGCAGCACCCTCGGTTGCGTTTGCAAGGGTGGGGTCGGGCTGAACGTTAAAGAAGGTTGCGTGTTGAATGCCCATTTCATCGAGCTTATCGGTAATCGGCTTGGTGTAGCCGTTTTGGTAAAGGAAGGTATCGGTTACGATAAACGCTTTCTTTGCGCCTCTTACGGTTCTCAGTTCGTCAAGAGCCACGGGGAGGCAACCCTTTTTAATATAAATCTTTTCAGGTGCTCTGAACCAAAGCATATTTTCTCTCCTCTCGGCTACTGTTTTAATGTTTAACAGGTGCTTAACACCTACGTTTTCGGATACGCTGTTACCGCCCCAAGAGCCGCAACCCAACGTCAGGGAAGGAGCAAGCTTGAAGTTGTATAGGTCGCCGATACCGCCGTGAGCGGAGGGAGTGTTTACCAGAATACGGCAGGTTCTCATTCTTGCCATATAAGCGGAGAGCTTTTCTTTTTCGGTGATCTCGTTGATGTAGAGAGAAGAGGTGTGACCAAAGCCGCCGTCCTCAACAAGCTTGTCTGCCTTGTCGAGAGCTTCTTCAAAGGTTTTAACCTTATACATAGCAAGAACAGGGGAGAGCTTTTCGTGAGCAAACTCTTCGGAGAGTTCTACGCTCTCAACCTCACCAATGAGAATCTTGGTGCCTGCGGGAACGGTAACGCCTGCAAGCTCTGCGATGCGAGCCGCTTTTTGACCAACGATCTTTGCGTTGAGCGCGCCGTTGATGATGATGGTCTTGCGAACCTTCTCGGTTTCAGCAGGGTTGAGGAAGTAACAACCGCGTGCGGCAAATTCTGCCTTTACGGTGTCATAAATGCTTTCGTGAACGATAACGGATTGCTCGGATGCGCAGATCATACCGTTATCGAAGGTTTTGGAGTGAATGATGGAGTTAACAGCCAAGAGAATATCTGCACTCTCGTCGATGATTGCGGGGGTGTTACCGGCACCAACACCAAGCGCGGGCTTGCCCGAGGAGTAAGCTGCCTTAACCATGCCGGGGCCACCGGTTGCCAAAATGATGTCTGCTTCCTTCATAACCGTGTTGGTCATATCGAGGGAGGGAACGTCGATCCAGTCAATGATGCCCTCGGGTGCGCCTGCTGCAACGGCTGCCTCAAGAATGAGCTTTGCGGCGGCAATGGTGCAGTTCTTTGCTCTGGGGTGAGGGCTGATGATGATCGCGTTACGGGTCTTGAGTGCAAGCAAGCACTTAAAGATTGCGGTAGAGGTGGGGTTGGTAGTGGGGATAACTGCCGCTACAACACCGATAGGTTCTGCGATCTTGGTGATGCCGAATGCCTTGTCTTCTTCAATTACGCCACAGGTCTTGGTTTCCTTGTATGCGTTGTAGATGTACTCGGCGGCATAGTGGTTTTTTATTACCTTGTCTTCTACAATGCCCATACCTGTTTCGGCTACTGCCTGCTTTGCAAGAGAGATTCTCGCCTTGTCTGCGGCAGAAGCGGCTGCCAAAAAGATTTTGTCAACCTGCTCTTGTGTGTAGGTTGCAAATACCTTTTGTGCGGTTCTTACACGAGCGATCGCACTTTGCAATGCTTCTACACTGTCTACGATTTGATAAGTCTTGTTCTCCATAATGTATATATCTCCTTTGGGAATTATTTACTGATTTGATTGTTGAGGTGTGCGAGCGAGAGCGCGAGATTTTCCTGCTTTAAGAGAACCCCTGCGGGAACTTTTAGGGAGCAGGGAGCGAAGTTCCAAATGGCTTCGATGCCGCTTGCCACAAGCGTGTCGCAAACATCTTGAGCCGAACCCTGGCCAACGGTTACAATGCCGAGCTTAACATCGTTTTGCGCACAGTAAGCGCCAATGTCTTTAATAGGAAGAATTGTCTTGGTATTTTTGCCGAGCTGAAGCACTTGGTTGTTGCAGTCAAAGCCGGCCACAATGCGCACGCCGAACTCTTCAAAGCCGTCGTAATCGAGGAGTGCACGACCGAGCTTACCGGCTCCCACGAGAACCGCGTTTGTGTATTTCTCATATCCGAGGTGACGTTCAAGATCATCTATTAACTTTGCGCGCTCATAACCAACCTTGGGCTTGCCTGCGCCACTGACCACCGCAAGATCCTTGCGGACCTGAACCTCGCCAAGCGAGAGCCCCTTGGCGATTGCAGTTGCCGAAACGTTGGCTTGAGAGAGTTCCTTTAGATATTGAAGGTATTGCGGGAGTCTGCCAAGCGTTGCTTTGGGAATGGAATAGCCGTTCATATGCCACCTCCTTGTCTTTTCTGTTAATATTTTAACATACTTTTCGCGCTTTGTGAATAATCAAATTGTTATATCGGTATTATCACTATCGATATATCATGTATCGATAAGAAAATGGCTTTGCAAAAATGCAAAGCCATCCTTAATTTTATATATGTCATTTTATTTCAAAAACTTTCTTCTTGCTTCGCAAAGAGCAGTTATAAAGTCTTTGTCAAGTTTGGAGAGACGATATCCTTTGTGATAAATCAAAACGTCCTTATAGGTCTTTTTATTTCCTTCACAAACGCGTTGCACAAGGTTGTAGCGGTCGAGTATCTTGTCGGAAGCAGAGGAGACCCACATAAAGGTTTTTGGGTTTTCGGAAAGCAGATCAAACTGACTTGCTCTCTCAAATACAAAAATGCGCTGACCGATCTTATCGGGGAGCTCCTCGCGGAATACCTTGGACATAGAAAGCGTGGGAACGTAAGGGTCTGCGTGTGCAATCTCGATATAAGAGG
>JAZORZ010000027.1:0-7639 GCA_045656885.1 Eubacteriales bacterium | reverse complement strand
ACTTTACAATGTAGTCGAGCTTGGGCTCAATAGCAGCCGTTCCGCCAGCTACGGGAATTTCATCAAGCGTCATACCAACGGCAATTTTTGCGGTAACGCGTGCAATGGGATAACCGCTCGCCTTGGATGCCAATGCCGAGGAACGCGATACGCGCGGATTGACCTCAATGAGATAGTATTGGCTGGAGTTGGGGTCGAGTGCAAACTGCACGTTACATCCGCCCTCAATTTTGAGTTCACGAATAATCTTAATTGCGCTATCGTTGAGCATTTTGTGGTCTGCCTCACTCAGGGAAAGAATAGGAGCCACAACAACAGAGTCGCCCGTGTGTACGCCAACGGGGTCAACGTTCTCCATACCGCAAATGGTGATGGCATTGTCGGCGGAGTCGCGCATGACCTCAAATTCAATTTCCTTATAGCCCTTAACGCTCTTTTCAATCAGTACCTGATGAACGGGCGAGAGCTTGAACGCATTGGTGCCTACCTCAATGAGCTCTTCCTCATTGTAGGCAAACCCGCCGCCCGTGCCGCCAAGTGTAAATGCAGGACGCAATACTACGGGGTAACCAATTCTCTTTGCGGCTTCCTTTGCCTCTTCAAGAGAGTAGGTAATTTCGGAGGGAATGGTGGGCTCACCAATAGACTGGCAAAGCTCCTTGAAGAGCTCGCGGTCCTCGGCGCGTGCAATGCTCTCACTGCCGGTACCGAGAAGTTCTACGTTACACTCACGCAGAACGCCCTTCTTTTCGAGCTGCATGGCAAGGTTGAGACCGGTTTGCCCGCCAATGCCGGGAACAATGGCATCGGGACGCTCGTAGCGCAAGATCTTTGCTACGTATTCCAATGTTAAAGGTTCCATGTAAACCTTATCGGCAATGGTGGTGTCGGTCATAATGGTTGCGGGGTTGGAGTTAACAAGGATTACCTCGTAGCCCTCCTCCTTGAGTGCCAAGCACGCCTGTGTGCCCGCGTAGTCAAACTCGGCAGCTTGTCCGATAACGATAGGACCGGAGCCGATAATCAAAATCTTTTTCAAATCGTTTCTCTTTGCCATTTTCTCATTCCTCCATTTCGTTCTTGCTATATACGACAGAACCGCCAAAAACGGTCAACAAATTTTCTCCATAAACCGCTCTCCCTGCAAACGGTGTTGCACGGCCGAGCGTTGCAAAGTCATCGGGGTTGATGACGTATTTTTTTTCAATATTCCAAACGGTGTAGCCAACGTCCGACGTGATACCAAAGCGACGGCGCGGATTCAGGCACATCAAATCCACAAGGCGTTCGAGCGTCATCTTGCCCGTTTTCACAAATTCGGTGTACATAATGGGGAAAGCGGTCTCAAGTCCCACAATGCCGAATGCACTTTTTTCAAGTCCCCTCGCCTTTTCTTCGGCGGAGTGGGGTGCGTGGTCGGTGGCAATCATATCGATGGTGCCGTCGAGAATACCCTCAATCAGCGCATCTCTGTCGGCAGAGGAGCGCAGAGGCGGATTCATTTTGAAGCGCCCTTCCTCTTGCAAATCTTCATCCGAGAGCACAAGATAGTGCGGTGCGGTCTCGCAGGTGACGTTCACGCCCTCTCTTTTTGCGGCACGAATAAGGTCGACACTCTCCTTGGTGGATATATGGCAAACGTGGTAAGCACAGCCCGTCTCTTTTGCGAGCGCGAGGTCACGTGCGATGGGCCCCCATTCGCTCTCGGAGCAAATGCCGCGGTGATTATGCTCCTTTGCATAAACGCCGTCGTGAATGTAGCCGCCGCGAAGCAAGGAATTGTCCTCGCAGTGCGCCACAACCATTTTGCCAAGTCGTTTTGCGCGCAGCATCAGGTCGCGCATCATTTGTTCATCTTGTACGCCCCTGCCGTCATCCGAAAAAGCGATGGCATCGTGCGCCATGCCGTCAAGGTCTGCAATAACCGCACCCGCCTCGCCCACGGTAAGGGCACCGTAGGGGTAAACGGCAATTTTGGCATTCTTTTTGATGGCATCAAGCTGTACGTTTAAGTGTTCTTTTGAATCCGGTACGGGATTCAAATTTGGCATGGAGCAAATTGCTGTATAGCCACCGCGCGCCGCCGATGCCGTTCCGCTCGCAACCGTCTCTTTATAACAAAAACCCGGCTCGCGAAGGTGCACATGCACGTCGCAAAAACCGGGAAGTATGAGACAATTGGAAAAAACAGGCATATCGGAGACGGAAACAGCGGCATTTTGGGAAACGGAAAAAGAAAGCACTCTACCATCAAAAATGGCATCCTGCTTTGCAAATCCATTTTGCGTCCAAACCGTTGCGTTCCGAAAGATCATCTGCATCTCCTTCACATCATATAAAATTTGACAAAACAAACCTCCCCGACCGTCAATCCGCACGCCAATCTGCCCGCGCGGTGCCGAGTTGTCCGTTTTTGTCTTTAATAGATTATATCATATATAAAAGGAAATGTCAATAGTGAAAATATAAAAAATAAGGTAGGGATAAATGTAAGAACTATGTAAAGTGACAAAATTGAAGCGCAGATGAAAAAAATTGAAGCACAGATAAAAAGATTTGACATCTCGATATTGCAAAGCAAAAAAAGATTTGGTATAATAAATTTACAAGCTGAAAATTTACATTTTTTGAGATAGAAACACCAAAGAAAAGGAGAAAAAATGCCTATGAAATTGAAAAAAGAAATCGTGACCTTATTGCTAGCGTCCGCCCTTTTGACTACATCACTCACCGCCTGCCAACAGACGCCAGACGGTGGGAACAAGATAAATAATACGACACCGGAGATAACCACAATCGAAACAACGCCGCAAACACCACCCGAAGCCACAACGCCCGAACCGCCAACCACCGATGAGGTAACGTTTGAGGGGCCCGTTGTTGGCGAAAACATTACCTGCTCACTTTTCTCCCCTTCCGAGAGCATAAATGGGCTTGAAATGCGTGCCGGCACAGGTGTATATAAATTTTATCCTGCCGATGATTCTAAAAACCGCTATTTTTACATTGAGCAATGGGATCAAGTATTAAAATTCACCGACGGAACCGACGCAACCTTTGTGTATGACATTTTGGTAACAGAGGAATATCTCTACGTCTTGGCGCAATTTAATGCCTCCTTTTTGATCGACAGTTACCATTGGATAAATGTCATAACGATGAAAATTGACAAAAACGGTACCATTGTGGAAAGCCACATCAACAAATTTGAATGGAACACCCACTTTTCTTCTAATCTGCGAATCTATTATAACCTTTACAATCCCGATCAATTTTACATCCTATACACCGATGAAGGCGAAACAAATACCGACACCGCAAATAAAAATTGGCAAGTTCAAGTTTACGAAAGCACCGATATGGGCAAAACCTGGAGCCCCAAGGGAGAACCCTGTGGCGGAACGGACGGAAAATTGCAGACAGGGCATTTTCTCCTGACGCGCGATTTCGGTTATTTTGCTTATATCAGAGACGAACTGACTCACCAATATGACGTCTATACCACCACCGACGGCGGTGGCACGTGGCAGTTGCAGCCCTTCACTTGCGTAGATCCGAATGAAGAATACTTTGTTAGATTCAACGGAATCATTGTTGTTAACGACGAATACGTAGCAAGCTTTAAGGCAGAGAAAAGGTTAGAGGGAAAGGGCGACGAAGAAAAAAAGGTCACCTTTATATGCAAATCCAACGACTTTACAGAATGGACGCTGACCGCAACACGCCCGCAAAGCTCCCCCTCCCCTTATGAGGAAGAGCTCGGCAACGAGTATTATGTGCTCCGAAATTTCATAAACGACCAAGTTGGTTACACCTTTGTTTTTTTTGACGATACAGAATTTCTAACCTTGCTCAAAACAACAGACGGCGGCAAAACGTGGGAGCGCCAGCCCATTGTTGATGCCCCCGAACCCAGTATGCATTTGGGCATTGACGATGCAAAAATGTTTACCGAGGACACCGGATTCATTAAAAAGCTCTGGCACGGAGACGGTAAAATATACGTTACAACCGACGGTGGAAGAACTTGGGAGCGTCCCGACTACGGTGCACCGGAAACAGACGATGAGTACGGATATAACGAAGAGCTATCCATTGAATATGTAGACGGAAAATATGTATTGAGCGTGAGACATCGCGAAGCATCGTTTTCATATATAACACAGCATGAATCCACCGACCTCAAGTCGTGGAAGCTTGTGCAACCGCGCACCGTCATTCCCTGCAATGGCACTCACAGCGATGGTATTCATTATATCATTCACGAGGATGGCAACCTCATCCTCTATATTCCCGAGTGGAACCAGTTCTTCATCGTTCCCAAGCACGAGGATATGTATATCATAGAGGAGGTGTTGGATTCTTGCTCCGCTGTTTTGAGTGAAACAGAGGGCACACTCTTCTTTAGAGATTTCAGCCCCGATGACAAGCCCATTAGCTTGATTCAATTCACCAGATGGAGCTCCAATGTCACCATTCGTCCCCTTGATCTCCCCGATGGGGATTACAGCTACGGACAGAAATATTGCAATTTCATTGACGAAAAAACCGGCTATTTATTCCTTTTGGGCAGTCCTAATGATATTCAACTGCGCCACTTATTCAAAACAACCGACGGCGGAGAAACGTGGGTAGAACAGCCCGTTGAAACCTCGCCCTCTATTGATTGGAAAGAAGAGATAATCTGTGCAAAAATGCTGAACGAGCAGGTTGGCTGCATATTTGGCAGTCACAATGCCAACGATGATCTGTCAGCCAAAACCTACGTCACCGCCGACGGTGGCAAAACCTGGCACAAAGTTGGTTCGTCCATAGAACTCGGTTCCATCGAAGCATACGATTTTGCGTATGAAAACGGAGAATACATTATCTTCCTGAGAACCGCGCGTGGTCTTGGTGCTCAAAAATATTCAAAACGGCTTGTTTCTAACGATTTGATAAATTGGACGCTTGAAAAATCACCTGCCGTTTCATTAGAGCGCTATATCGGGACTTGGTATACTTCCGCCATCCCTCCGGACGATCTCACCATCACTTCTGTCGGCGACGGCAAAATTGAATGTCAATTTGGAGTATACCGACTTGGTCTCTACGATTTGACCGTAGTACAAGAGGACGGAAAATTTATTTTCACCGACAAGAACGGACTGATTTCGGGAACCATGCAATTCAATCGCAATAGCATATTGCTAACGATCGAAGAATCAATCAGCGAGTATTATCACAAAGGAGAAAGTTGGTCGTTCACAATAGAAGATACCATTGTTCGCACCCTTTATTCTTCATCTGGCAACGATGGCTCTGCCAAAGTAGTGTGTAAATATGAATACTCCAAAAACAGCTCAAAAGTATATTTGCAAATTGATGACTGGGATCAAACGTTGGTATTGCCCTTTACTTACGAATATATTACAGAAATCAAGTTTGCGCCAATGGCTGCTACCATTATGGGTGACGAAGGATTTTTCGTCTATCGCCCCGACCAGAGCGAAACGTCTATCAAAATCCTCTCTTTCACCAAGGGGAGCGATGAGATCACCGAGCAAACCATCGCTTGGGATACAGCAATATTCCAAAGCGAAATCTTTTGTAACTTTATAGATAATGAAACCGGCTACATTTTTGTAACCGAGGAAATTGACGCTCCCGGCTTTTCGAGAGGCGCGCAAAAGGTTTCCAAGCTCTACAAAACGCAGGACGGTGGTAAGACTTGGAACTCCCTCAACTGCGACAATATTCCTTACATCAGCTTGCGGTACTCGTTAATGTTGGCAAAATTCGTCACAGAGGATATCGGCATTATTGCAGGACACCTCGGACCCCACGATTTCAACTTCCACGAGCGCACCTACATTACAAAGGACGGCGGCCTCTCTTGGATTCCCGTTGATTTAAGTAATTTTGCAGACCTCTTTGCCTATCAAGTTTTGGATATAGAGGCATACGACCTGCAATACACCAACGGTACCTATTATTTGTATGTGGAAGATCGCGGAGAACCCACTCCCGAGGGAGTGAGCAAGCCGTGTTACATCTTTACATCCACCGACGGTGTGGAGTGGAATTACCTCGAAAAAGCAAACTGACACAAACGGGCGACGAAATGCCTCCCCTACCAAAACGTATTCCGACACCGTAGGAGAGGGGGCTCCCCCTCCCGGTTGATTTTTCGTGCACGATACACGTTTGTTTTTTTCGGGGCGCCGAGGACGTCGCCCCCTACGAAAAATCAAACGCATCACGCATTTTTAATATTCTAAAAAATCAAATGGCAATAACGCGAACGATGCTAAACAACTTTTGTAGGGGCTGACGTCCCCGACAGCCCGAAAATGAACGATTATATCAAAACAAGGGTGGGCGATTCGTGAATCGCCCCTACAAGGAATATTGGGATTTTTCGTAGGGGCGATTCACGACTCGCCCGTCTTTACAAACGGTAATCGCTCGTTTTCGGGAGCACCAAGGCACTCCCCTACTGGTTGATTTTTCGCGCACGATACTCGCCTGTTTTTTACGGGGCGCCGAGGACGTCGCCCCCTACGAAAAATCAAACGCATCACGCATTTTTATGTTCTAAAAAATCAAAGGGCAATAACACAAACGATGCTAAACAACTTTTGTAGGGGCTGACGTCCTCGACAGCCCGAAAACAAACGATTATATCAAAACAAGGGTGGGCGAATTGTGGATCGCCCCCACAAAGAATATTGGGATTTTTCGTAGGGGCGATTCACGAATCGCCCGTCTTTACAAACGGTAATCGCTTGTTTTCGGGAGCACCAAGGCACTCCCCTACCGCTCTGTCTTTTGTTATATTCCATTTTATATGCGCGGCAACAAATAATAGGTAGGGGAGGGGCTTGCTCCTCCCGCTTTATGAACGATAAACGTTTATTTTTCGGGACGCCCGGGAGGTCGTCCCCTACAAGTGAGTTCAAAATTCATTTGTAGGGGATGACGTCCTCGGCATCCCGCAATCAAGATTTTTCTGAATTCAAAAAATATTTCAACTTTTTTCAAAAAAGGTATTGACAAACCTTCTTGGTTGTGGTATAATACCTGCGTTATCCAAAGACAGCAGGTTCCGGTAAAAGCTGACGCTTTCCTGCCGAGGAGATGAATTGAATCCCAAATTGTGCGTTCAATCTTTCTTCACGGCTAAAAGTGTGCTTGCCGGAAGGAAGATTTTTTTATTTCAAAAATCTAACAGGAGGTCAAACAGAATGCCCAGCAATTCCATTCTCGTTCAGAAGCAACAGCTCGTTGCTGATCTGGCAGAACAAATTAAAAATTCCGAGGCAGGCGTTGTTGTTAACTACCAAGGTATTACGGTAGATAAGGACACCGCAATGCGTAAGGCTCTGCGTGAGGCCGGTGTTAAGTACGTTGTTATGAAGAACACCATGACCGGCAGAGCATGCGATATCGTTGGCTACAGCGAAATGAAGCAATACCTCACCGGTATGACTGCTATCGCTATCAGCGAAAAAGATCCCGTTATCGCAGCTAAGATCCTGAAGGAATATGCTGATAAGATCGAGTCCTTTAACATTCTCGCAGGTTACGTTGACGGCGCAGTTGTTGATGCAGCTACCGTAAACGCTCTGGCAGAGATCCCCAACAAGGAAACTCTTAT
>JAZORZ010000026.1:0-55787 GCA_045656885.1 Eubacteriales bacterium | reverse complement strand
ATTTAGTTCTATTACTAAACTGTAAAACCGCCGAAAACCATAAAAGATTTTGGCTTTCGGCGGTAAATTAGCTTTTATATGATCAATTATAGTAAAAAACAAATCCGAACCCTTCGCGTGATGCGTAAAAGTTCGGATTTGTTTGTATTGGTGACCCGTGGGAGAATCGAACTCCCGTTACCGCCGTGAAAGGGCGGTGTCTTAACCGCTTGACCAACGGGCCAATGGTAGCGGGAATTGGATTTGAACCCATGACCTACCGGGTATGAACCGGTTGCTCTAGCCAACTGAGCTATCCCGCCGCGGACTTGAATATTATATCATATAAATATCTGCTTGTCAATACCTTTTTTCAAAAAAATCTCTCTTTTTTAACAACTTTTTTAATTTTTTTCCATTTCCAGCCGTTCAATCAGCAATACACTAAACGCCGTAATGATGAGCGGAAAGAGCAGATACGCCACCAAGGGTGCATATTCGATTGCAGCAAAAACGGGAGCGGTGGTACGCTCTGCGAGATAAGAGAGGAGAAAAAACAGAGCCGCCCCCAGTGATATTGGCAATTCGATATGTAAGACCATACGGGAATATTTCCCCGGCAGTCGCACGTTGGACTTTTTCATAACGGTCCTCCTTTGTTGCATAGTTATCCTTTTTGCATATTTTTATCCTGCATCTATCATATCACAAAAATGCGCCAAAATCTATGCAAAATGTTTGGTGGGAGAGGGAAGTGTTGCATATTTTGGAGAAAAATATGCACGGTAAAAATTTTTTTATGAATATTTTGGTATCCTATGCAGGTATTTCTTCATATTTATAAACAGGGGCAGACAAAAGCAGCCAAAATGCGCTCCAAAAGATGTGCATTTTTGACAAAACACCGCCAAGTTCGTTAAGATTTGGCAAAATTCCGTTTTGCTATAATAATGATAGGCAATATTTGCGCCGCAACTATGAAAGAACGAGGAAAAAACAATGGAAAAAACCATTCAAAAGCAAACGATATTACTCTGCCATGATCACGTCTATTTTGGCGGAATGCAGTTGACCTACCGATTTTGGGTTTTGCCGGGCGAGGTTATGAACCGCTATTTTATCAGCGTCTCGCTCGGCGAGGAGACAAACGAGGCCGAGGCAGGGAGCGATCTTGTGCGCGCACTCGGAAATTACCGACGCATTCGAGAGGGCTATGTGACACCTTGCGGGCTTGATGACGTCATGCAAGAACTTTCGTATATATAAAATATATAAAAATTATTCAAAAACTCTTTACATATCCAAAAAAGTATGCTATACTAAATAGTGAATTTTGGAAAAAAGGAGCGTTCGAGCCGTCGAACGCATAGGAACAAAGTTATGAAATGTCCGGGTTGTGGTTTTCCGGAAAGCAAGGTAATCGATTCTCGCCCCACCGTTGAGGGCAACAGTATCCGCCGCCGCCGCGAGTGCTTGGAGTGTCAAAAGCGCTTTACCACCTTTGAGACACTTGAAATGCTGCAGATTTTTGTTATCAAAAAGAGTGGCTCCAAGGAGCTGTTCGATAAGCAAAAGCTCTTGGCAGGCGTTCTCAAGGCAACAGAGAAGCGCCCTGTTGATGCGGTTCTTCTTGTCAACGAGATCGAGGCGGAGCTGCAAAACACCCTGCGCCAGGAGATCACCTCTACCGAGCTCGGCGAGATCGTTATGCGCAAGCTGCGCGAACGCGACGAGGTTGCTTACGTGCGCTTTGCATCGGTTTACCGCGAGTTCAAGGACATCGATTCCTTCCTTGAGGAGCTCAAGGTTCTCAAAGAGGCAACCGAAACCAACGACTGATATATAAAGGAAGAAAGAATAACGGTAATTTTGCCGTTATTCTTCTTTTTTGCCGTTTTTTTGAAAAATTCCGAAAAAATTTTTATAAATCAAGAGTGAGCAAATGCTATGAAAAAGTGAGAAAAAACGAGAAAAAACGAGGTTGCATAATGCTAAATTAAAAAATCAAAAAAAGTTTTCAAAAAGGGGTTGACAAGCGTTCTTGTTTATGTTATAATATGCGAGCATGAAAAAATTTCTATTAATTTTGTTGGAGGAAACCTACAATGTCTACATTTATGCAAAAGAAAGAAAATGTAGTTCGCAAGTGGTACATTCTGGACGCAGCAGGCAAGCCCATGGGTAAGACCGCTGTTGCAGCTGCAGACCTTCTGCGCGGCAAAAACGCTCCTGAGTTCACCCCTCACGTGGACTGCGGCAACTTCGTTATCGTTATCAACGCTGATAAGGCAGTTCTTACCGGTAAGAAGATGGAACAAAAGTACTACTACCATCACTCCGGTTACATTGGCGGCATGAAGGCTGTTCAAGCTAAGACCATGATGGCAACCAAGCCCGAGAGAGCAATGGAGCTCGCTATTAAGGGCATGCTTCCCAAGAACACCTTGGGTGCAAAGGCATTCACTCGTCTTAAGGTTTACGCCGGCGAGGCTCACAAGCACGAGGCACAAAAGCCCGAAGCTTACGAGTTTTGATCAAGAGAAAGGAAGGACATAACGAATGTATACAAGTGCTAAGCCCTATTTCTACGGAACCGGCAGAAGAAAGAAGTCCGTTGCTCGCGTTCGCATCGTTCCCGGCACCGGCGTTATCACCATCAACAAGCGTGACATCGCCGATTACTTCGGTCTCGAGACCCTGAAGCTCATCGTTAACCAACCCTTTGGCGTAACCGGCACCGAAGGTAAGTTCGACATTATCGCAACCGTTAACGGCGGCGGTATCTCCGGTCAGGCAGGCGCAATCCGCCACGGCCTCGCTCGTGCTCTCGTTGCTGCAGACGCAGAGTACAGACCCGCACTCAAGGCAGCTGGCTTCCTTACTCGCGATCCTCGTATGAAGGAAAGAAAGAAGTACGGTCTCAAAGCTGCACGTCGTGCACCCCAATTTTCCAAGAGATAATCAAAAGTTATCAAAATTCAAAAGCTTCACTGTATGGTGGAGCTTTTGTTTTTTTATTGAAGAGAGTGGGTAAGGGCTTTTGATTATCTCGTCAAATTGGGGTCCGCAAAGCCAAGCTTTGCGGTTCGGGCTAAAAACAGTCCACCGGACTGTTTTCCTCACGCCCGAACAGTTCTCCAAGAGGATGTTGTTTTACCTTGTAGGGGCGTGCATTGCACGCCCGCGGGTGACCAATGGTCGCCCCTACGGATAAGGGCGGTTCAATTTGTAAAAAATTGAGCCGTCCTATTTACTTTTTGCCGTTTTTATGGTATAATCTAACTAATCGATAAACTTGAATTTGGCGGGGGGAATAAAAGTGATAATAGAATTTAAATATTCAGTGGTTCAGGATTTAATGTATCATATCTTAGCACACATGAAAGTGGATAATCCATCAAATTTGTATTCCGAAGCATACATAGATAATGTTAAGGAAATAAAAAAAGGTAGATATGATAGTATTACAGATGTAGTATCGCCTTTATCAAATTACTATAACGAAAACTTTGAAAGATTAGGAGTAATTAATTTTCTACCGTTTGTGTGTTCTTCTGTTCAAGATTTAATAGGTGCAATCGAAAACAATTATGGCTTCACAGAAACAGATAAGAAAGAATTTATATTTCCACTAATTCAACTTTTAAAAAGTGAATTTGAATTTTATGAAGGCTACTGGAACGAACTATATGCCACAACCTCTATATGTAGAAAATCGTTTGAATCGTGGTTGAAAAGTGAAATGAGCAAATATGAGACATTATTCTCATATTTTATTAAATCTGCTGTAGTAGGTATGTCTTATAGTTTGACAAACAATGGTAGAGGATTTGGAAACACATCTTCATTTAATGCAGTTGTTCCATTTGCTTTTGATGAAAGTGAATATAAAAATATCTTCTATCAAATATTGCATGAGTATACACATCAATTCACAGATAAATTGATTAGTGAAAGTATCAGAATGGATGATGGGACACATGATAGTTCTGAGAAAGCAGTGATTTTATTTGATTATTATTTGGTAAAAAAACTATATAAAGAAGATACGGATTCCTACTTGAAATGGATTGGCTCACTTGCAAACGCTGATAATTGTGATGAAAATTTATTTTTATATGTTTTTAAAATCAACGATGACATCAATGAAAAACTATTGGAATTGGTAGAGAAGATAACAAGAAGATAATAGCATCACTGGTTGTTTATAACGCACTTAATCATTTTACAAATTCCAATTTGACGAGCTGAATAGGCGTTGAATGTTGGTGTGATCTTGGTGCAAATTTGGTGCAACACCCATCTTTTTTCGGTGGGTGTTGTTTTACCTTGTAGGGGCGTGCATTGCACGCCCGCGGGCGACCATTGGTCGCCCCTACAAAAAGGGCGGTTCAATTTGTAAAAACTCTGCCGTCCTATTTACTTTTTGCCGTTTTTATGGTATAATCTAACTAATCGATAAACTTGAATTTGACGAGGATCTGATTTTAATGAAATTAGAAAATGCAGAATTGAAACATATCGAAAAAATCGTGTCTATATCAAAGGCTGCGTTTGAGAGCGATATTAATGTTGGTGCTTCTGAATCGGATGCACCTCCTGATTATGATTCCATTCCATGGCACATTCAGATGAAAAATGAAGGACATTTACTACAGGCGGTCATAGCCGGAGAAATCGTTGGTGGTATAATTCTGTTTTTGAACAAAGATGGTGAAACATTGTATATTGGAAGAATATTTATTGACCCCGTCCACCACCGGAAGGGATATGGCCTTTCCTTGATGAAAATGCTGGAAACCTACTATCCCGGCATCAAGAAAATTAAACTTGATACACCTATTTGGAATGTAAGAACGAATGCTTTTTATACAAAGCTGGGCTATTGTGAAGTAAAAAGGGATGGGGGATTTGTTTACTACCAAAAAGAATTAGGTTGACAAATTCCAATTTGTCGAGCTGAATAGGCGTTTAATGTGGTGTGATCTTGATGCAAATTTGGTGCAACACCCATCGTTTTTCGGTGGGTGTTGTTTTGTGTTGTATATCAAAATATTGTAGGGGCGTGCATTGCACGCCCGCGGGGCCCCTACGGGGCGGTTCAATTTGTAAAAACTCTGCCGCCTATTTACATTTCGGCGTTTTTATGGTATAATCTAACTAACCGATAAACTTGAATTTATAGGAGAACAGATGACAAAGCATATTGCAAATATACTTACTTCCTGTCGCATTCTCGGTAGCATTTTATTGTTGTTCTTTCCTGCGTTTTCTTGGGCGTTTTGCATCATATATATTTTTTGCGGGTTTACCGATATGATTGACGGAACGATAGCGAGAAAAACAGGAACGGTTAGTGAATTTGGAACAAAACTTGATACTGTTGCCGACCTCGTTTTTGTAGCGGCTGCCTTCGTTAAATTGTTGCCTGCAATCCATATTTCCGAGTGGCTGTGGATATGGGGCGGAGTAATTGCGGCTATCAAAATTATCAACATCATATTGGGATATGCTTTCCAAAAACGGTTTCTTCCTTTGCATACAATTATGAACAAAGTAACGGGGCTACTGTTGTTTTTATTGCCGTTGACAATATTTTTTTTAGAATTGAAATACACTGCTGCAGTTGTATGCTCTATTGCCACAATTGCCGCAATTCAAGAAGGGATTTATGTTATGAAACAAAACCGAGGGAGGAGCAAGTAATATGATTTTTGAGGGTATTTCTCGCATTTTTTCACTCAAAAACGAGGATCAATACAATACCATCGGTGCGTTTTGGGATGAAATGGCGGCACTCTATGGACTTGAAAATTTGCAGGGCTTGGGCTATGATTGGCGCGGCGCGCAAATGTCCTATGCCATCGGCCTCAAAAGAGGGCTCATTCAGGGCGCAAACGTCAGCATCACGCTCCCTGATGATGGTTGGGTTTTGGTAAAAGGGCAGACCGATGACCTCAAAGCACTCTACGATGAAATCTACAAGGACGGTGCACTATCCTATGAGATCGAAACCTTTTTTGAGGACGGCAGCTGCCAAATTTGGTATTATAGAGAAATCAAAAAATAAATAGACAATATGGTTGAAATAGGGCAGTGCATTTTGTAAAAAAACGCAGCGCCCTATTTACTTTTCAACAGTTTTGTGGTATAATACAATCAACAACTCGAATTTTGTAAAGGAAGCTCGTATTATGAAGAAAATTTTGTTAACTTGTTTGGCTGCTGTTTGTGTTCTTGCCATTTGTGCGTGCCAAAAGGCACCCGGCGAATTGGATACAGAGAACCCTTATTTTACGGGCAAGGTGCTCGAAATGGAAGAGCGCGGGTGCCTCATGGAAGTGACTCACACGGGCAACGGAAACTTTTACGTTGGCGAAAAAATCATTGTCAACACCAACATCAAAGGTTGCCCCAAGTTTGCGGTTGGCGACCATTTGCGCATCTCCTTTGACGGCAAGGTTGCCTTGTCTCTGCCCGGTCAGGTGCTCAACGTCTACTCGGTTGTCAAGACCGATGCCAACGGCAACCCTTAAATGTGATATGTGAATGAAAAACGGCAAATTTTTTTAAGAAAATTTTGCCGTTTTTATTTACATTCTCAAGGTACTGTGATATAATAATAAAGAACTGCCAAAAACCGAGGGAGAGAAGCAAAAATGAAAGTAAATGCAAAAGAAAAACTGAAAAAATTGATTGAGTTTCTTCTCAATCCTCGCTTTTTGCTTTGCTTTGGCTTGGCATGGATGATCACCAACGGCTGGTGCTACATATTCATTGGTGTGGGCTCCTATTACGACATTGGCTGGATGTTTTACACAGGCACGACCTACCTTGCTTTTCTCTGGTTGCCCATCACGCCCGAAAAGATCGTCACCATTCCGCTTGCCATTGCCTTCCTCAAGCTGATCTTCCCAAGAGATGAAAAAACGCTTGCTGTTCTGCAGAATATGTACCAAAAGGCAAAGGATGCGCTGAAGAGCAAAAAGAAAAAAGAGAAAGAAGCCGCGCTCTCCAAAAGCGATCAAGCAGACTGATTTGGGGAGGTAGCATAATGGAGTTTTCAACCTACTTTCCCATCTTCTTTTTGTGGTTTGTTATTTTCAGTCAGCTAAGAAGACGTCAAAAAATCCTATACATACAACAAATTTTGAACCAAACACGAAAGGAAAACACAAAAATGTTTGAGCTTGCAAAAAAATTCATCGGCAAAGATTGCACCATTTACGTTTTGGATAATCAATTCAGAGGCACCGTTGAGGAAGTAACCGACAGCGCCATCCTGATTGAAAAGAACGGTTCTGTTGAGGTGCTCAATCTCAATTACGTCATTCGCATCAAAGAGAACAAGAGCAAAAAGTAAAAGAGAATATAAAAGCTTTGAAACGGTCACCTCGGGTGGCCGTTTTGTTGCGCTTTAGGGGAACGGAGAAAAGGTTCCCTTTGCACAAGGGAGGCCTTCGAGCAATGTCAGTGTTGTATAAATACCCCTTGACAAGCGCACAAAGATATGATATAATAAGAACAGAGGAACGGGCGCAAGCCCGTATTTTACTGTCATTAACCTTTTTGGAGGTCATATATGAATTACAACGTTATCATTATTGGAGCAGGACCCGGCGGTATCTTTTCCGCGTATGAGCTTGCAAAGCTCAACCCCTCGCTCAAAATTGCCGTTTTTGAGGCAGGACACGCCCTTGCAAAGCGCAAATGCCCCATCGACGGTGAAAAGATCAAAACCTGCATCGAGTGCAAATCCTGCTCCATTATGAGCGGCTTTGGCGGCGCGGGTGCTTTTTCCGACGGTAAATATAACATCACCAACGATTTTGGCGGTACGCTTTACGAGTACATCGGCAAGCAAAAGGCAATTGATTTGATGAAATACGTTGACGAGATCAATATGCTTCACGGTGGCGAGGGCACAAAGCTTTATTCCACCGCAGGCAGTAAATTCAAAAAGATCTGCATGCAAAACGATCTGCACCTGTTAGACGCATCCGTTCGTCACCTTGGCACGGATATCAATTACGTTGTTCTTGAAAACATCTACAACCATCTTAGCGATAAAGTAGATTTCTTCTTTGATACCCCCGTTGACCACATCGCACGCGAGGAGAACGGCTACCGCATCATTTGCGGTAAAAAGGAGTACACGGCAGAGAAGTGCATCGTGTCTGTTGGCCGTAGCGGCTCCAAGTGGATGGAGACCGTTTGCCGCGAGATGGATATTCCCACCGAGTCCAGCCGTGTCGACATCGGCGTGCGTGTTGAGCTTCCCGCAGAGGTTTTCTCGCACCTGACCGACGAGCTTTATGAGAGCAAGATCGTTTACCGCACACCCCAATACGGCGATAAGGTTCGCACCTTCTGCATGAACCCTCGCGGAGCGGTTGTTAACGAGAACACCAACGGCATCATTACCGTAAACGGACATAGCTACGAGGACCCTGCAAAGCACACGGCAAACACCAACTTTGCGCTGCTTGTTGCAAAGCATTTCTCCGAACCCTTTAAGGATTCCAACGGCTACGGCGAGTCCATTGCACGCTTGAGCAACATGCTCAGCGGCGGCGTTATCGTGCAACGCTTTGGCGACCTCATTCGCGGTCAACGCTCCACGGCAAAGAGAATTGAGGAGTCCTTCGTTACTCCCACCCTCAACGCAACCCCCGGTGATTTGAGCTTGGTTCTTCCCAAGAGAATCCTCGATGGCATCATCGAAATGGTTTACGCGCTCGATAAGATCGCTCCCGGTACAGCAAACGACGATACACTCCTCTATGGCGTAGAGGTTAAGTTCTACAATATGGAAGTCAAGGTTAACGAGCACCTCGAGACCAAATATGACGGCCTCTATATCATTGGCGACGGCAGTGGCATCACCCACTCGCTCTCACACGCATCCGCCAGCGGCGTATTTGTTGCAAGACAGATTGCAGGTAGAAACTAAATAAACCCAAAGGAGAGAACTATTGTGAAGACGGCAAAAACACCTTTATGGGTACCGATACTGTGGTTTATCACAACAGGCATTTGGTCTGCAACGCTTGTTATAGATTTAATTGACGGTGATCCCACCTATCCTGTTTTGACGATTTTGCGTATATTGTGCGTGGTAGCATCTCTCTTTGCCGCGATTGCCAATCTTGTAAGGTATCATAAAACGAAAGAGTAAATAATATCGGTGTCGGCGCACCTTAACGGATATGACGGATATGGAAAAGAAGCTACCAACTCGAAAGAACACACGCCTGCAAGTGTTTGATTATAACATTCCCACGGCGTACTTTGTTACGATTTGTGCTGAACATAAATTACAATTGTTATCTAACATTGTAGGGGGCGACGTCCTCGACGCCCCGCAAAGTGACGATATTAATGTGGCAAAGGTCGAGCTCTTGGAATGTGGAAAAATCGCAGAAAAATACATTCTTCAATTAAACGATTTTTACGAGGATATCACCGTAGAAAAGTATGTCATCATGCCTGATCACATTCACATGCTTTTACGTGTGTTGGATGCTGAAGAAGGCGGGGCGTCGAGGACGTCGCCCCCTACAAAGCAACATTCGCGAGTGATGTCGTTTGTTTCCACGTTCAAACGTTTTTTCAACAAAGAGTATGGGAGAAATATTTGGCAACGGTCTTTTTACGATCACGTTATTCGCGATGTAAAGGATTACGAAGAACATATCAACTATGTTGTCAAAAATCCAATGAGATGGTACTACAAACATCGGAAAGCAGCAGAAGAAGAAAAAGAAAAACAGCTCACCGTTTGGTGAGCTGTTTTTTGCTTTTTTATTCTTATTTTGCCATTGCGGCTTTGTTGTAATAGTTCAAAATTTTAATTGCTTTTTCGTTGGGCTCAAAGTAGAGAGCGCAGCGCTTGCCGCTCTCGGCATCGTTCCAAAGAGCGACCCAAAGATTTTCGGCATCTGCCGCAGATGCTGCAAAAACAGTGGTTTCTGCCTCGAATGCTTCAATTTTAGATTGATTTGCTTCACTTGCTTCCATAACAGAGGAGAAGTTTTGAATGCGGATCTCCATCATCTTTTTGCGTGTACGGTTACCGAGAATGCGGTTGACGGTGAGTGCACCCGAGAAGAAGGAGTACTCATACTCTACTTGTGTATATCTCCAAGTCATCCAAATGATGAACCAAAGGGAAAGGGGAATGAAGCACAGGAAGGGTAAAAGAATTTTAGTCATGGAGCCAATGCCCAAAACAATGGCTACGTATGCTACGTATGCTACAATAAAGAGAGTTTTTTTGGTCTTCAGAGCTTTGTTATTTGCTTCGGCAACGGTATATTCAAAGGGAGCACCGCTGGAGCCAAATCCGGAATCGCTGTTCATAGTGAGTACCTCCAAAATGTTTTCCTCATTATACCATAAAAAGGGGAGTTTGTCAACCGCCTTGCCTGTATTTGTCAAAAATATCACTCAATCCTTTTCGCTATGCACAAAATTCATATACATTTGCTATTGACTTTCTTTCCGTAATCTATTATAATTAAAGATGATCTAAAAATGAAAGGTGGACTTTTTTTATGAAAGCAGTTATCACCGTAACGGGTAAGGATACCGTTGGAATTATCGCTGACGTGGCGGCAGTTTGTGCAAAATACCGCGCAAATATTCTTGACATTACGCAAACCGTACTCTCCGAGTATTTCGCAATGATCATGCTGACCGACATCGATGCGCTTGACGTGGAGTTTGCCGACTTTGCCGATGCGCTTAAGGCACTTGGCGAGGGCAAGGGCCTGATGATCCACGCAATGCATGAGGACATCTTTAACACCATGCACCACATTTAAGAGGTTGGCAAAATGATCAATACGCAAGATGTTTTAGAAACCATCAATATGATCCGCGAAGAGAACCTCGATATTCGCACCATCACCATGGGCATTTCTCTGTGGGACTGTGTGAGCGAGGACGTGGATCGTCTTTGTGATAAGATCTATGATAAGATCACCACGCGCGCCGAAAAGCTTGTAGCAACGGGCAACGACATTGAAAAAATGTACGGCATTCCGATTGTTAACAAGCGCGTTTCCGTCACGCCCATCTCTCTTATAGGCGGTGCGGCATCTCCCGCGGGCTACCTTAAGATCGCACACACCCTGCAACGTGCAGCCGATACACTTGGCATCAACTTTATCGGCGGTTTTTCGGCACTCGTACAAAAGGGAATGACCGAGGGAGCGAAAAATCTCATTTCCGTTATCCCCGAAGCACTTACCGAAACCAGAAACGTTTGCTCCTCCGTCAACGTGGCATCTACCAAGGCGGGTATCAATATGGACGCTATTGCTCTGATGGGCTCTGCCATCAAGCGCGCGGCATACCTGACACGCGACGAGAACTCCATTGCCTGTGCAAAGCTTGTTGTGTTTGCCAACGTGCCCGAGGATAACCCGTTTATGGCGGGCGCGTTCTGCGGCATCGGCGAGCCCGAGGCGGCTATCAACGTAGGCGTCAGCGGTCCCGGTGTTGTGGCATCTGCCATTCGTCGCGCAGGCGATTGCAACCTCTCGGAGCTTGCAGACGTTATCAAAAAAACCGCATTTAAGATCACACGTGTCGGTCAACTCGTCGCAAACGAGGCGGCAAGACGTCTCGATACTCCTTTTGGTATCGTTGACCTCTCCTTGGCTCCCACGCCTGCTATCGGTGACTCGGTGGCGTATATTCTTGAGGGTATGGGACTGGAATCCTGTGGCGCACACGGTACCACCGCGGCACTTGCAATGCTCAACGATGCGGTTAAGAAGGGCGGCGTTATGGCGTCCTCGCACGTAGGCGGACTTTCGGGCGCGTTCATTCCCGTTTCCGAGGATGCAGGCATGATCGCCGCAGTTGAGCGCGGCGCGCTTACTTTGGAGAAGCTTGAGGCCATGACCGCGGTCTGCTCGGTCGGTCTTGATATGATCGCCGTTCCCGGTGATACTCCCGAGGACGTTATCAACGGCATCATTGCCGACGAGATCTCCATTGGTGTTGTCAATACCAAGACGACGGCAGTGCGTATTATCCCCGCGTATGGCAAAAAAGCAGGCGAGAGTGTAGAGTTTGGCGGTCTTTTGGGCACGGCTCCCATTATGGCGATCAACACCTATTCTCCTGCAAAATTCATTCACCGCGGCGGAAGAATTCCCGCACCCATTCATAGCTTAAAGAACTAAGGAGACCAACAATATGAAATGGATGATCGCATCCGATATTCACGGCTCTGCCTACTATTGCCGCGCGCTTTTGGCGGCATTCGAGCGCGAGGGCGCGAATAAATTGTTGCTTTTGGGCGACGTGCTTTATCACGGTCCGCGCAACGATCTGCCGCGCGATTATGCGCCCAAGCAAGTCATTGAAATGCTTAACGGTATCAAAGAAAAGCTACTTTGTGTGCGCGGAAACTGCGACACCGAGGTAGATCAAATGGTGCTGGATTTCCCCGTTCTTGCCGACTATGCCATTCTTGTGGCAGGGGAGAGAATGATCTACGCCACGCACGGTCACGTTTACAACGAGCAAAAGCTGCCCCCTCTTGGGAAGGATGATATTCTTTTGCACGGACACACGCACGTTCCCAAGTGTACCGAGCACGAAAGTTATCTTTACATCAACCCCGGCTCGGTTTCCATTCCCAAAGAGAACAGTCCTCATTCTTATCTCCTTCTCGAAGAGACGCAACTGACCTGGAAGGACCTTGACGGCACGCCGTATATGGAGTATTCTCTTTGATTTTTGCTTGCTTTTTGAAAAAAATAGCAATTTTTTAGAAAAAAATATAAAAAGTTTGAAAAAAACCTTGCAATCAGAGCAAAAAAGTGCTATGCTATAGGTGTAATAATTTGACATCAGTCAAAGAAAGGGTGCAAAACAATGAAAAAGAATAAGAAATTCAAGACGGTTGACCAACTGCTTCCCAAGGCATACAGACCTGTTTCCGGTTGGAACTATTTCCTGCACGCTCTTCTTTACAGCGTTCCCGTAATCGGTTGGATCTTTATGATTGCGCATGCAATTGCAGATAAGAGCCGCCACATTCGCTGCTTTGCAAGAGCATACATCTTCCTGACCCTGCTTGCAGCTGCAGGTGTTTTGGGCGCGAGCTTCTATTTTGGCTTGCTTTAATTTGGAAAACTTTTTGTAAAAAAGAACAATGGGTGAGAAAGAAAAACTCCTTTTTCACTCATTGTTTTTTATTTGCAAACGGTTTTTTTTGTTACTTTTTTCATTTTGGTTAAAAAAGCACAAAATCTTGCCCCAAAAAGCGAAATAAATTTCAAAAAAAGCAAAATACCTCTTGACAAATCTATAAAAAAGTGGTAATCTATTAATGTAAACATTCTGACGTAGTCAGAGGAAAGGGTGAAAAATACTATGAAAAAGATGAAGGTTAAGAAGATCTCCAAGAGAAAGCAGATCAGAAAGATTGAAAAGCAGCTTCCGAAGTCCTACAGACCTATCTCCGGTTGGGGTTATTTCTGGCGCACCGTTCTGTACAGCATTCCTGTACTCGGTTGGCTCATTCTGCTGTTCAATGCTATCGGTGCAAAGAACCGCAACGTTCGTTACTTTGCTCGTACTCCTTTCTGCGCTCTCCTGCTCGTAGTTATCCTCACTGTAGTAGCAGTTGTTGTTGACCTGCTTCTCCTGAAGGGTGCTATGCTCACTTGGGTAAAAGAGCTGATCGCTGATTTGCTCGCTGCTGCAAAAGCAACCGTTTAATCATTATACATAAGGGTGTATAGAAAAACCGCTCATCTGCAAAGCAGGTGAGCGGTTTTTCTATATTTTATCAGCAAGCGTTTCTTTTAGGTTTGCAAGAATACGTTTCTCCAGACGCGAGATGTAGGACTGTGAAATTCCCAAAAGATCGGCAACCTCTTTTTGTGTCATTTCTCTACCGGTCCGCATTCCGTATCGCAATTCTATCAGCTCGCGCTCACGGGGAGCGAGGTTGCAAACGGCATCGCGCACCATTTGCTGCTCCTCGCGCTGCTCCAGCTCATAGGAGATGCTTTCCTCGTCACTCCCCAAAATATCCGAAAGGAGCAATTCGTTTCCGTCCCAATCGGTGTGGAGTGGCTCGTCGATAGAGATGGCCGTGCGTTGCGAATTGTTTTTGCGAATATACATCAAAATTTCGTTTTCGATGCAACGCGAGGCGTAGGTGGCAAGCTTTATGCTTTTGTCGGCGCGAAAGGTGTTGATCGCCTTGATCAGTCCCACCGTGCCGATGGAGATCAGGTCCTCAATGCTCGTGCCTACGTTTTCAAACTTTTTTGCAACGTAAACCACAAGACGTAAGTTGTGTTCGACGAGATGTGCACGAACATCGTCCTCGTCGATGTGCTCGATGCACTCGGCCTCTTCCTCGGCAGAAAGAGGGGTGGGGAGAGTATCGGGACCGTTGATGTAAAAAAGATCCTTATGTTTGCAAAACAATGCGGCTATTTTCAGCCGTAAGCGGTTAAACCAAGTCATGATTGCCTCCTGTGGTTCAGTTCATAGCGATCACGGCGTCAAAGTCGGCGTTCTCCTCCATTGGCGCGGGTGCTATCAAATAATCGGCGGGGTAGGTCTCTCGCCCTTCGGTCAGCGTCAGGCGATCGGGAAGAATAGCGGGGAGGATCTGCTTGCCCGTTGCGGTGTTTGTGGGAACGAGGCGAATGTGTGTGGCGTATTTTTCGTCCGAGAGCCACTTCTCCGCATAGGGGCTTTGCAGCGCCTGTGAGAGCGATAGGGGGAGCACCTCAAGTATACGCGCCCGATCGGCTACGATCACGCTACGGCCGCTGATTGGCTCCCGTAGGCGGTTTCCCGTGTCTACCAGAGCGCGCAAGGTCACGGTCTTACCAAATAGGTCGGCAGTTACGGTCACATATTCGGTTTTTTTTGAGAGTCCGAGAAAACGCCCGCCCTGTACGGTGGCAAGTCCCGCAAGAGCCGCAATGAGGGCAAAGATGAGAACGGAGCCATTTTCCTCTTGTGTGTTTCCAAGCGGCAGATCGATGCGATTGAAGAGGGCATAAAGCGCGGTCATCACGCCACCGAGGATCATAGACGTCAACACACCGACTACCGTACATTTCAAAAGAGATGCAAGGGTGGTCTTTTTTGATGCAAAGGTGGCACAGGACATCAAAAAAATGATGGCAGCGTCGCACAAAAGTCCCCAAAAGCCCTCAATACCCGAAAAGAGTGCCACCACTGCCCAAAGCCCACCTGCGGCAGCGGAAAGCCACGCGCGAGAGCGGCTGACCTTGCGGTGAAGCAGAGTCGCGCTGATCATCAGCGTAAGCAGATTCATGCAGGTGTTGATGAGAAAATAAAGATCGACGTAAACCTCTTGTACCATGTCAAGCCCTCCTTGCATCTCTGCCCCTATTATACCGCCGTACAGCCGATAAATTTGTCGCAAAAGAGAAACGAAAAAAATTTTTGTGGGGGGACTATACTTTTTGCCTTTTTTGTGTTATAATGAAGAAAAGAAAAAGAAAAGAGGTTTTATCCATGTCCAATTTGAAGAATTTTCAAGCATTATTGATAGAAAACGGCTACGATGCCGCTATTATTACCGATCAGCTCAACCAGCACTATCTTTCGGGCTTTGAGTTCCACGACGGTGTTGTTCTGGTCATGCAAAAGAATGCCTACCTTTTGACCGATTTCCGTTACGTGGAGGCGGCAAAGGAAAGCGCTTGCGAGGGTATGCAGGTGCTCACCCCAGAAAAGGGAGCGACCGATGCCATTCGCACGCTTCTCGGTGAGCACAACTGTGCACGTGTAGCCATTGAAGAGGACAACATCTGTTTTGCGACCTACGAGCGTTACAAGGGACTCTTTCTTGGCGTTACCCTCGTTGGCGGTGCATCTGCGCTCCTGACTCGTCTGCGCTTGCACAAGAGCGACGAGGAATTGGAAAAGATCGCGCGCGCACAAAGCGTTACCGATGCGGCATTTGCACACATTCTCAAGGTGCTCACACCCGAGATGACCGAGATTGACGTAGCGCTCGAGCTCGAAATGTTTATGCGCCGCGCGGGTGCGCAGAGCTTGGCGTTTGAAACCATTGCGGTATCGGGCACCAACTCCTCTCGCCCCCACGGTGTTCCGCGCCCTGTAAAATTGGAACGCGGTTTTTTGACCATGGACTTTGGCGCACGTGTAGACGGTTACTGCTCGGATATGACACGTACGGTCGTTCTCGGCAAAGCGGACGAAGAGATCAAAAAGGTTTACAATACTGTGCTCTTGGCACAAACGGTTGCGCTTGAGGCCGCAGCAGAGGGCGTATCCTGTTACGCACTCGATACCGCCGCTCGCAACGTCATTCACGGTGCGGGCTACAAGGGCTGCTTCGGTCACTCCTTGGGTCACGGTGTGGGAATGTATATCCACGAGGAGCCCCGTCTCTCCCCCAAGGCAGACAACACCGACGTGCTCGAGCGCGGACACGTTGTTACCTTTGAGCCCGGCATTTACATTGAGGGCAAGTACGGTTGCCGCATTGAGGATATGGTAGCCGTTTGCAACGACGGTAGTATTCGCAACTTTACCAAGAGCCCCAAGGAGCTCATCGAACTCTTCTAACGGAGGAACTATGAACGTTTTTTTAACCGCTGCACAGAGCGTGCCGGTGGTGCAAAAGTTTTGGAATTTGGTCGATTGGTTTATCGTGCATTTTGATGTTTCGATCAACGTCGCCATTGCCGCAAACATTGCGGGGGCATTCCTTTGCATCATCGTTCCGTATCTGCTCGGCAGTATTTCACCTGCTATTCTCATTTCCCGCCGCGTATGCGGAGCGGACATTCGCACGCTTGGCAGAAAAACTGCGGGAACCTACAATATGCTGCTCTCCTGCGGCATCAAAATGGCTGCCGTGAGTGCTCTGTGTGAGTTCTTCATCGGCTTTGCAGCCGTTTGGTTTGGCAGACTGATTTGGGAAGCCAACGGAGCGGGGCTTGCCTTGTTCTTTGTTGTGTTTGGCAATCTGTTCCCCGTATTCCACCGCTTTGGCGGCGGCAAGGGAGTGGTAACGGTTCTGGGCTCGGCTGTCGCGCTCAGTCCCATTGTTGGCGTGCTGCTCATCATCGTTTTTATGGTTTCCACCTTTGCAACCAAATTGGTTCCGTTCGGTTCGATTGCTATGGCTGGGCTTTATCCCTTCTTTGTCAAGGCCTTTGCCAACAGTGGCCTGCAAATGGCTATGGCGGTGTTTGTAACCCTTGTTGTGGTGTGGAGACACCGACACAACTATCGCCGCGTGCAAGAGGGCAAGGAAGAAAAATTCTTCTTTAGTGAATACCTCAAAAAGAAAAAGGTTGAGGGGGACGGCGACGATGAATGAAGCATATCAAAAGATCGTTGAACTGATTTCGGCGGCCGCCGTCAAGGGAGCGCTTAAAAAAGCGGTGCTCTCCAAGCCCGCGGACGCGGCAAACGTCAAGTGCACCCTGACCTTGCGCCACGTGGGCGGCAAGACCGTGCTGCAAGCCGAAGCTCTGCGCGCCGATAACAAGGCGTTGCACGAAAACATTGCACCCGATGACGCAAACCGTCTTTTGGCGGTCGTTACCGATTGGGCACAGATCAATCTCATTACCACGCTGGGAGATTGCGAGCTGCGTTCCTCCAAAAAGGGAAAGGTCACGCTCTTGGGCGGCGACAAGCTTTTTCGCGCGCTTGCAGAGAACGATGCACCGTGTGCCAAAATCGAGAGCAACAACCGCGAAAAGAACTATATTCTCTCGGGCAATGAGCCCTTTCTTAAGCTCCTTGACGTCAGCGACGGGAGCGGTCGCGTACGCGATAAAAAGCAATCCAAGTTCCGTCAGATCAATCGCTTTTTGGAGTTGATCCGTGATTGCCTGTCACACTTACCAAGCGAGGGAACGCTCCGCATTTGCGACCTGTGTTGCGGAAAAAGCTATCTTTCCTTTGCCGCATACCACTATTTTACCGAAGTGTTGGGCAGAAAAGTGAAGATGACGGGCGTTGACCTCAAGCCCGACGTTGTGGCATATTGCAACGAGGTTGCAAAAAAGCTTGACTTTGACGGCTTGGAATTTCTCCATGGCGACGTCAACAAATATGAATGTAATGAGCACGTGCATTTGGTGATCTCCTTACACGCCTGCGACATCGCCACCGATTTTGTATTGAACAAGGCCACCGAGTGGCAAGCGGACGTGATTCTTTCCACCCCCTGCTGCCACCACGAAATGAACCACACCATCAGCTGTGAGGCGCTTTCGTTTATTTCGCAACACTCTATGCTGCGCCAAAAGCTTTGCGATGCCGCCACCGATGCGCTCCGTCTCAAACGCCTTGAGGCGTGTGGCTATACCGTTTGTGCACTGGAGCTTATCGATCCCGAGGAAACTCCCAAAAACATTATGCTGCGCGCTCTCAAGCGCCGCAATTTTGATCCCACTTCCCCCGAGGCCGTACGCCTGCAAGAGGAATACCTTACCGCAAAAGCGTTTTTGGTAGGGAACAAACAGGTTTCATTTTAACAGAGAGACGAGAGGAGATACCAAATGTTCAAGCTCTTTTCCCGCAAGAAAAATCCCAATAGTAAGGCCTATCGCTGGGAGATGGCAAAGCAAATGGCAAACCACCACATTCGTTACGTAACAGAGAAGATCAATGACGTGGACGAGGTGATCGGCCGCAACGGCGGACTGAATATCCGCGATGACGAGCTGATCGTGTTTGCCTCCTCCGATGTGATCTTTCGTTGCAAGATCGAGCAAATGCAGGCGTGGGAGCTGCTCTCCAAGGATGGCGTTGTCATCACTGCTCCCGATCTGGAGCACGGCGGCAAGGAACGCACAATTATTGTTTTTTACGTTTATTATCGATAATACGTATAATAAAAAACGGCTTTTTCCAAACGGAAAGAGCCGTTTTTTTGTTGTCTTTTTGCAAAAAAATCGTTTTGCAACAGTGTTCGGTATAATCCTCGCGCATTGCGGCAAAATAGAAGCAAAGGCAAAAATCGGCGGTTGCAAAAATGGCAACTGTCAAGAGGAGTGGCGATATGAAAGAATTTACCTATGTCATTGCGGATAAAGACGGTATGCACGCGCGCCCCGCAGGTCGGCTTGCGGGAGTGGCAAAAAAATTCGCTTCGGATATCAGCGTCAGGGCAAACGGCAAAACGGCAGATGCCAAGCGCGTGGTCGCTTTGATGATGCTCGGGGCTGTTCGGGGAACGACCTTGACCTTCTCGGTCACGGGTGAGGATGAAGAAAGAGCAACGCTCGAGCTGGAGCATTTTTGCCGTACACAGTGGAATCCTGAGGGGATCGTTCTCAATGAAGAAACATTTGAAAACTGAGGTCATTCATGGCACGGGCATTGGTGAGCGGTGTGCCGTTGGAAAACTGCGTTTTTTGCACACATATACGCAAAAAAGTGATACAAAAGGGCAGGGGATCGAACAAGAACGCGCGCGCCTTTGCGATGCGGTTGCGGCTGTTTTGCGTTCCATCGCAAACCTGCAAAAGACCGCCGAGCAAGAGATCGGCGCCGATGCCGCCGAAATTTTTGCCATTCACGCAATGCTCCTTGAGGACGCAGATCTTACCGAGCGTATGGAAGAAGCACTCTCGGGTGGCTCCTCTGCCGAGGCGGCAGTAGAGTTGGCAAGAGATGAGCTTTCCCAAGAATTGGCGGCTCTTGATGACCCCTATCTTCGTGCCCGTGCGGCAGACATCAGAGACGTTTGCGACCAGCTTCTCTCTCACTTGTCGGGTGGGGAAGGGCAAACAGAAGCAGTGCCGAGCGAGCCCTACATTCTTGTCGCCCGTGACCTGACGCCCTCGCAAACGGTGGGGCTTGATCGCGCAACGCTATTGGGCTTTGTTACCTTTGAGGGCTCTCCCAACTCGCACACGGCCATTTTGGCGCGCGCAATGGGAATCCCTGCGTTGGTGTGTACGGGAAGGATACGAGAGGATCACGACGGCGCGGTGGCGCTTTTGGATGCCGCCGCAGGAACCCTCACTCTCTCGCCAAGTGACGAAGAAAGAGAAAATTTCGCTTTACGGTGTGCAAAAAACGCCGAAAAAGAATCGCAACGCAAGCGCACTCTTCACGCGCTTGTCAACAAGCCCGCCATTACGGGTAGCGGTCACCGCGTGCTGATCTATGCAAACGTTGGCGGGGAAGAAGAAATGGATGCAGTGATAGCGGGCGGTGCCGACGGCATCGGACTTTTGCGCAGCGAATTTCTATATCTTTCGCTTGACCGCGCCCCCGACGAGGAGCGGCTCTATCAAAGCTACCGCACCGTTGCCGAGCGAATGCAGGGGCGGCGTGTGGTCATTCGTACGCTCGATATCGGCGCTGATAAGCAGGTCTCCTACCTCACTCTCCCACGAGAGGAGAACCCTGCTCTCGGCTTGCGCGGCGTGCGGCTTTGCCTGCGCGAAAGAACGCTATTCTGCGAACAGATACGCGCCATTTTGCGTGCGTCTGCGCACGGAAAGGTCGCCTTGATGCTCCCAATGATTGTGAGCGTTGACGAGGTGCGTGCCTGCCGCGAATTGATCAATGAGTGCATGCAAGCGCTTGACGGGCGCCGAGAGAATTACGATAAAAATCTTGAGGTGGGCATTATGATCGAAACACCTGCCGCCGCCATTTTGTGCCGCGAGCTTGCCGCCGAGGTCGACTTTTTCTCGGTGGGCACAAACGATCTTTTGCAATACACCCTTGCGGCAGACCGTCAAAATCCGCACGTCGAGAAGCTTTGCCGCCGTGGGCAAGAGCCGGTTTTGCGCCTCATCTCTGCGGCGGCGGATGCCATTCACGAAAGCGGCGGATGGATCGGCATTTGCGGTGAGCTTGCCGCCGATCTCTCGCTCACCCAACGCTTTTGCGATATGCGCGTGGACGAGCTGTCGGTCTCCGCACCCTATCTTTTGGGGCTGCGTGAGCGCGTCCTTTCCTGTCACTAATTCTTTTGGAGGATCAAAAATGAAAAATAAAACAGAATGTCTGATTGCCCCTTGTACGGGCAAGACCCTGCCGCTCTCCCTCGTCCCTGACGAGGTATTTGCAGGGGAGCTTTTGGGAAAGGGAATTGCCGTAGAGCCATCCGAGGGGCACTTTTTCGCTCCCGTAAACGGAACGCTGACATCGGTTACCGATTCGCGACACGCTTACACCTTGATGAGTGAGAACGGTGTTGATATCCTTTTACACATCGGTGTCGATACCGTCGGCCTTGCGGGTGAGGGATTTGTGTCGCACGTCACGGCGGGGGAGCGTATTCGCGCGGGGCAGCTGATCGCCGAGGCGGATATCGAATTGATCCGCTCGCGCGGGCTTTCGGCGATTTGCTCCTTGGTGGTCACCGAGACAGACAAAATTGAAAATATTGAATACAAGCCCGGGGCTTGCATTGGCGGCAAGAATGCCGTTATGTGCTACACGCTCACGGGGAAAGGATCGTTATGACAGATACACAAACCATGGGGAAGAAACGAAAATTCGGATCGGGATTTTTTGAAATCTTACAGCGTGTAGGTCGCGCATTTATGCTCCCTATCGCGCTCTTACCCATAGCGGGTCTGCTTTTGGGCGTTGGTGCATCCTTTACCAACGAGGCAACGCTCGGGGCGTACAACCTGTTGGGTATCATGGGCCCCGGCACTGTTCCTTATACGGTTTTCTCGCTTTTGGCATCTGTGGGCACGGTTATTTTTGATAACCTGCCGCTGTTGTTTGCAATGGGTGTTGCGCTCGGTATGGCAGAGAACGAAAAGGCAACTGCAACGCTTTCTGCCGCAATCGCATTTTTTGTTATGCACAAGACCATCAGCACGCTTTTGGATATCAGCGGCAAGCTTGCCGAGGGGGCGATGCCGGAGGGAACGGTTGCAGACGTGGTCGGCATTCCTTCCCTGCAAATGGGTGTATTCGGCGGTATTATCGTCGGCCTCGGTGTGGCGTGGCTACACAACCGATTTTACAAAATCAAATTACCTACCGTCATCTCCTTTTTTGGCGGTACGCGCTTCGTTCCCATCATTTCCACGCTGGCATATATTCTTGTCGGTGTCCTGATGTTCTTTTTGTGGCCCTTTGTGCAGTCGGGTATTTACGCCCTTGGCGACCTCGTATTGCGCTCGGGGTATGCGGGAACGCTCATCTACGGTTTTATCGAACGCATCCTAATTCCGTTCGGATTGCACCATGTGTTCTATCTGCCGTTCTGGCAAACAGGCGTGGGCGGCTCTGCTATGATCGACGGTGTGATGATCTACGGCGCGCAAAATATCTTTTTTGCCGAATTGGCATCCCCCAACACAACGCGATTTTCGGTTGAGGCCTGCCGTTTTATGAGCGGTAAATTCCCACTTATGATTTTCGGCTTGCCCGGCGCGGCACTCGCAATGTATACCTGCGCACGTCCCGAAAAAAGAAAGGTCGCTGGCGGTCTTTTGCTCTCGGCGGCACTGACTTCTATGCTCACGGGTATCACCGAGCCCATCGAGTTTACCTTCTTGTTTGTGGCCCCCATTCTTTACGTTATCCACTCGGTGCTGGCAGGTCTTGCCTATATGCTGATGCACCTGTTGGGCGTTGGTGTGGGAATGACCTTTTCGGGAGGACTGATCGACCTGACACTCTTTGGCATTTTGCAGGGCAACGAAAAAACAAATTGGTTGATGATCCCCTTGGTGGGTGTCGTTTATTTCATCGTGTATTTCCTTTTGTTCCGCTTCCTTATCCGCCGCCGGGGTTATGCAACTCCCGGGCGCGAAGAGGGGGAGGAAGACGTCAAGCTTTACACCCGTGCGGACTACAATGAAAAGAAGAACGCGCAAAGGAGCGAGGACACGCACACGGTTTCCAAAACGATCCTTGAGGGGCTTGGCGGCAGGGAAAATATCGTCACCCTCGATTGCTGTGCTACGCGCTTGCGCGTGACGGTCAAGGACGACGGGCTTGTTTCGGAGGAGCTTCTCAAAGCAAGCGGCGCGCGCGGTGTTATTCGCCGAGGTGGCGGTGTGCAGGTCGTTTACGGCCCGCAGGTCTCGGTCATCAAAAGTGAACTCGAGGATTATATCAAAACACTGTAAAAAACAACGAACAACCTCTTCCAAATATTGGGGTTGTTCTTTTTTTTGAACACAAGATGCAAAAAATGTGGTATAATTTATAAAAAAAGCGAAATTATGCGTTATGTATCCTCGGTTTTTTCTGTTTTAATGGTTGAGGGAAAATACCGAACAAAAAGCATAAGGAGAAAATTATGGAAGACAGACAAATCGTTGACCTGTATTGGGCACGCTCTGAGGTAGCCATAACCGAAACGGATAAGAAATACGGTAGATATTGCCATTATATCGCCTATCAGATCCTTTGTGATGATATGGATGCCGAGGAGATCGTAAACGATACATATCTCAAAACATGGAACACCGTTCCGCCAAACCACCCCGATCCGCTCAAAAGCTACGTTGGCATGATCAGCAGTCAGCTGGCGCTCAACCGCTACGAGGAAAAAAGTGCCGCGCGGCGCGGAGGCGGAAAAATACCCTTGATTTTTCACGAGCTGGATGAGTGTATTACCGATGAAGAGGCGAGCGCAGATATGGCCGAGAGTATTGTTTTGCGAGACCTGCTCAATCGCTTTATCTGGTCCTTGCCCAAAAAGACGAGGAATATTTTTGTGCGCCGCTATTGGTATGCCTCCTCCCTTGCAGAAATTGCCGAGGAATACGGCATGAGGGAGAGTGCGGTGGCAATGCTGATGTTCCGCACAAGGCAAAAGCTTCGCGAATTTTTGCAAAAGGAGGGCTTTTGATGATGAAGGGAAGAATGTTATTCAGAGCCCTGCGCAACATTGACGAGCAACTGATTTTGGATGCCGCCCCCGGCGAATGGGCAAAAGTCCGCAAACGTGCGGCATTGGCAAGATGGGGCGCGTTTGCTGCGTGTTTTTGTATTTTAATGGTGGGGGTTTTCTTTGTCTATTTGCAAAAATCGCCCTACCTTCCGCATCCGGAAAATACCACACCTCCCGGCGGCACGGTAACGCCCCCCGCCCCTCACGTGCATGCATTCGGTGCGTGGCAGGTAACAAAAGAGGCAACCTGCTCCGAGATGGGTGAGGAGACGCGCGTTTGTGCATGCGGTGAAAAGGAGATCCAACTCATTGCCATGCAAGAGCACTTTGCGGGCGAATGGGTCGTTGAAAAAGAGCCCGTTATTAAGGAGCCCACGCTCGCCGATCCCGAGGCAAGAGAGCCGGGACTGATGTGTCAGTTCTGCCACTACTGCGGTGCCAAGCTTGACGAAGAGGTCATTCCCGCAATCGGCTCGCTCGGTCTTGCTTATGCCGTTAACCTTGACGGCGAGACCTGCACGGTTGTTGGCATTGGCAACTGTATTGATACCGAGATCATCATTCCGCCCAACTTCTGCGGATATCACGTTACCGATATTGCAGACGGTGCGTTCACCGGCAATACCGATATCACGTCGGTCACTCTTCCGGAGACACTTCTTACCATCGGCAACTACGCTTTCAGCGGTTGCACGGGACTTGAAGAAATCGTGATTCCCGATTCGGTCGTCTATATTGGAGACAGCGCATTTGAGGGGTGCACCAATCTTGCAGATATTGTTTTTTCGCAATCGCTCTCTGTCATCGGCATGCGTGCGTTTTACGGATGCACGTCGCTGACCGAGATCACTTTACCTGATTCGGTTATGATGATCGACGACGAGGCGTTTGCCGAGTGTGTTCACCTAAAGAACGTTACGCTCTCGCAAAGCGTAATGTATATTGGTAGCTACGCATTTGCAAACTGCTCTCTTTTGACAGAGATCGCCATTCCCGCAAGCGTTATGATGATGGGGGATAAGGTTTTTCAAAATTGCGATGCGCTAACCGATTTTTACATCACCGACCTTGCCGCGTGGTGTCAGATTGAGGCGGGAACCGAAACGAAGTATTACGACTATGCACCCCAAAGAAGGATCTATTTGAACGGAGAGCTCCTGGTTAACGTTGTCATTCCCGAGGGGACCGAAAGTATTGCTTCGTGCGCCTTCCTCAACTGTGCCGATATTGTCAGCATCACCATTCCCGAAAGCGTTACCGCGGTAGGGTCATACGCTTTTTACGGCTGTGAGAACATTGTAGAGATCGTCATTCCCAAGAACGTTACCTATATTGGCGATTGTATTTTGCATGAATGTCCGCGCTTGACCTATCTCACTTTACCTTCCCTTAGCGACATAGGTGCTATGGGATTTTATGAGTTCATTGAAGGACAATTGATCTATTTTGTTGACAGCGACAATCAGGCGCTCAGAGAGGTTACCCTCACCAATACGCGCACTCTTGCAACCAATGCCTTCAAGGATTGGGAAAATCTGACCTCAGTTACACTGCCCGAAGGACTTGAGGTCATTGGCTCGCAGGCATTTCAAAATTGCGCGGCCCTGACTGCCATTGTCATTCCGTCAAGCGTTACCGAAATAGGGCAGCATGCCTTCCGCAACTGCACGTCCCTGCAAAGCGTTACCTTGCAGGAGGGGCTGTTGCGCATCGTTTGGGGCGCGTACGACAATTGTGTTTCGCTCAAAAGCATGGTTATTCCAAACAGTGTTGTAGAGGTTGGCAGCGCAGCGTTTGCGAATTGCAGTCAGCTTGAGAGTGTGGTGCTCTCGGGTCAAATGACCGAAATCGCATCTTCGCTTTTTGAAGGATGCGAAAGCTTGAAAACGGTCGAGCTGCCCGCTGGCCTCAAGAGCATTGATATGTATGCCTTTAGCGGTTGCAAGAGCTTGCAGAGCATTAGCATTCCGCACGGCGTTACTGAAATCGATACGTACGCATTTCAATCCTGCAAGGGCATTACCCGCATCGTGCTGCCGGATACAGTCACCTATCTTGGCGGAAGTGCTTTTACCTGGTGTAGCAATTTGGAAAGTGTCGTGCTTTCTGGCGGCTTGACGTATATTGGATATGATACGTTCAAAAACTGCCAAAAGCTGACAAGCGTCATCATTCCCGATAGCATACAACGCATAGAGGTGAGCGCTTTTACAAATTGCACATCTCTGATGCAAGTGGAAAACGGCGTTTCTTACGTCGATAAATGGGTGATTTCCTGCGATTCGACGGTTACCTCTGTTGTTTTGCGCGAGGGCACGGTCGGTATTGGCAGTCAGGCGTTTTATTATCACAGCAATCTTGAAAGCATCACCATTCCGCAGTCGGTTTTGTATATTGACAGCGATGCCTTCAACAATTGCACATCCTTAAAAAACGTGACCATTCCTGCTGACAGTCAGCTGAAGATCATTGGTATGATGGCGTTTTACAACTGCTACACGCTTGCCGACATTTACTTGCCCGATGGGCTTCGCGCAATTGGTATGTCCGCCTTTGAAAAATGCGTTTCCTTGCAGTCTGTTACCATTTCCGGAAGTGTTACAAGCATTGGGAGAAGTGCGTTTGCAGAATGTAACGGCTTGAAAACTGTGATTATTAAAGAGGGCGTTGTCACCGTAGAAAGCCGCGCCTTTTACAACTGTGTCGGGCTTTTGAGTGTTAAATTTCCCAACAGTCTTACCACAATCGAAAGTGAGGCGTTTCGCGGTTGCTCCTCGTTGCAAAGCATTCACATTCCCAAGGGGGTTACAAGCATTGGTCAAAATGCGTTTGCACAATGCACAAGCATTCAATCCATAACGGTGGCAAAAGAGAACACCGCTTACATCGGCGAGGGCAACTGCTTGATCGAGCGCAAGACCTTGACACTTTTGCGCGGATGCGATACAAGTGTGATCCCGAGCTACGTTCTCATTATTGGCGAGTATGCGTTCTATGAGTGTCAGACGCTGACCGAGCTTGTGATCCCGAACGGTGTTACGCGCATTGAGGACAAGGCCTTTGTCGGTTGCACAAACCTGACAACACTTGTTCTTCCGCGATACCTTACCTATCTTGGCGAATCCTTTAGCGATTGCAGTTCGTTAACAAGTGTAACCATGCCCTCAAGTGTAAAAACCATTGAAGCCAGAGCATTTTCCAATTGCAAAAATTTGAAGACCATCAATTACAGCGGCACCAAAAAGCAATGGGATGCCATCAAAAAGGGACATGCTTGGAGCTATGGCATAAAGGGCTGCACCGTTGTTTGCACCGACGGCAACATCCAACTTTAAGTGGAGACATTTCGGAGCTCTTGCCCGAATTTTCCACCACTTGCAAAAAACAACGACGGCTGTCTTCTTTTTGAGAGACAGCCGTTTTTTGTATATACAACTTGAAGAAAATATGCTATAATAAAACAAAGTTTTGACTTTCGAGTAATGTAGGCAGCATTTTTCTCGTTTATTATTTTGAAAGAAAAATCCTGCCCCAAAAAGGAGAAGTACAAATGTTGGATGATAAGCAGATCGTAGATCTGTATTGGGAACGTTCTGAGGAGGCAATCACCGAAACGGACAAGAAGTACGGGCGATACTGTCATTATATCGCCTATCAGATCTTGGCCGATAATGAGGACGCTGAGGAGATCGTAAACGATACATATCTCAAAACATGGAATACCGTGCCACCAAATTATCCGGATCCGCTCAAAAGCTACGTTGGCATGATCAGCAATCAGCTGGCACTGGATCGCTACAATGCCAAAAAGACCGCACGGCGAGGTGGCGGAAAGCTATCCTTGATCTACCACGAATTGGATGAGTGCATTGCGGATGAGGATGAAACCGAAGATTGGGCCGAGATTCTTGCCTTGCGCGATGCACTGAACCGCTTTTTGGGATCCTTGCCCAAAAAGACGAGAAATATTTTTGTTCGCAGATATTGGTATGCTTCCTCTCTTTCGGAGATCGCTCGGCAATACGGCATGAGGGAAAATGCCGTGGCAATTCTGATGTTCCGCACAAGACAAAAGCTCAGGGATTTTTTGAGAAAGGAGGGGTTTGAGAGATGAGCGGCGAAAAGATATTTTTGGCCTTGCGCGGAATCGATCCGCAGTATATTCTTGATGCAGCACCCACGTCAAAAAATCCTTTGGCTCGCGCATGGGTCAAATGGGGTGCACTTGCGGCGTGTCTTTGCCTTGTTGTGGCGTCGGTTTTCGGCATGCTGTATTGGTTACACACAAGCGGCACTTCCGATCCTACGTTGCCCTTTCACACACACGAATTTGGCGAATGGTACATCACAAAAGAAGCCACTTGTGCCGAAATGGGCGAGGAAACCCGTCTTTGCTCCTGTGGCGAAAAGGAGGTCAAGCCGGTGGCACTCCTGCCGCACTTTGCGGGTGCTTGGGTGGTTGAAAAAGAACCCACCATCAAGCTTCCCACACCGAATGATCCCAACGAAAGGGAACCGGGACTGATGTGTCAATTCTGTGCACACTGTGGGGCAAAGCTCGATGAGGAGCTCATTCCCGCAACAGGATCCTTGGGGCTTGCCTATGCTATCAATCCCGACGGCAAAACCTTTGCGGTGGCAGGCATCGGTAACTGCAAGGATGAAGATATTATCATTCCCGAAAACTTTTGCGGTTATCACGTTACAACTGTAATGGACGGTGCATTTATGAATTGCGATACGGTCAAAAGCGTAACGCTCCCCGATACGGTTACCGCCATTGGCGCTCAGGCCTTCAGCTTTTGTGATAATCTGATCAACATCACGCTTCCCGAGGGCTTGTTGCAAATTGGCGAAAAGGCATTTTGGTTCTGTCAAGAGCTTGTGAGCATTTCTGTTCCGCAAAGTGTAACCCACATCGGTAAAGGCGCATTTGCGGCTTGTTATAAATTGCAAGGCATCAGGTTGCCGTATACTCTGCAGAAAATCGAGGACAATCTGTTTGAGAGCTGTTTGAATCTGGATGCGATCTTTCTCCCCGGCGGTTTGGAAAGCATTGGAGCATCTGCGTTTGAAAACTGCACATCTTTGCAGAGCATCATCATTCCGTCAAGCGTTACAAAAATAGGAAAAAGAGCATTTAGCGGATGTCGCGTTTTAACTGACGTTATATTGCCGAGTGAATTGCAGAGCATAGAAGAATATACGTTTGGCGATTGTTTCCGTCTTGAGAATATTGTCATACCGCAATCGGTTATGCGGATTGAAAATCACGCCTTTTTGCAATGCATAGCACTTACCAAAATTGAAATTCCTGCAGGCGTTACCGTGATAGGGGCAAATGCTTTTACAAATTGCATAAGCTTAGAGAACGTGCTCCTTCCGACAGGGCTTGAAAGGATCGAAGACGGTGCCTTTTCCTCTTGCTCAAAATTGAGCAAGGTGAATATTCCCAATAGTGTTCGGTGGATCGGTCGACATGCTTTTTCCGACTGTTATGCTTTGATACAGGTAGAAAACAGTGTTGGTTACGTTGGAAATTGGGCGGTTTCACTTGAGGGGGATCCCAACGATTTTGCCGTGCGAGAGGGAACGGTAGGTATTGCCGCTTCTGCGTTTTATAACTATGGCGAATTTGTGAGCGTTACGCTTCCGAGCACCTTAAAATATATCAACAGGTATGCCTTTGCCTATGCCGATCATTTGGAAACGGTTATTTTTGATGGCAGCCAAGCGCAATGGGAATTGATTGAAAAAGCAGAGGATTGGGCGAGTGGCTCCAACGACTTTACTGTTATCTTCACCCGTTAAAGCATTTGCTTCGGTCAAACGAATCAATACAAAACAATAAAGCTTTTTGCGGACAAACGCCATCCAAATAATGGTGTTTGTCCGTTTTTGTCTGTACAATTCCCCAAAAATGTGTTATAATAAAATAAATTTTATTTTTTTTGTTATTTGAGTGATGCAGAAGGCAATTTTCCCGTCTATTGATATGAAAAGGGGAGAACCCTGCCGCAAAAGGAGAAGTTACAAATGTTGGACGACAAAGAGATCGTAGATCTGTATTGGGAACGATCCGAGAAGGCGATCACCGAAACGGACAAGAAATACGGGCGATACTGTCATTATATCGCCTATCAGATCTTGGCCGATAATGAGGACGCCGAGGAGATCGTAAACGATACATATCTCAAAACATGGAATACCGTGCCACCCAATCGGCCCGATCCGCTCAAGGGATACTTGGGCAAGATCAGCAACCGTTTGGCATTGGACCGTTACAATAGCAAAAAGGCGGCAAAGCGCGGCGGCGGTCAGCTGCCCGCGGTGCTGCACGAGCTTTCCGAGTGTATTCCCACAAATGACAACGGAGAAGATGTTGGATACAGTGTTGCCCTGCGCGATGCCTTGGGACGCTTTTTGAAAGCTTTGCCCGAGCGGACGAGAACGATATTCGTGCGCCGCTATTGGTACGTTACCCCCATCGCGGAGATTGCCGAGGAATTTGGTATGAAGGAAAGCAACGTGGCAATGCTGATGCTGCGTACACGGCTCAAGCTCAAAGAATTTTTGGAAAAGGAGGGGCTCTATAATGAACGATAAGAATATTTTTGACGCATTGCGCGATATTGACGAGCAATGGATATTGGACGCCGCTCCGGGGAAGCGGAAGAGCGCAGCAAGCGTGTGGGCAAAATGGGGAACACTCGCCGCTTGCCTGTGCTTGGTTGTGGCATCGGTGCTTGCCATTGTATTATGGTCGCAGTCGAGCAACGGAAACTCGCCCTCTCACACGCACGTTTTTGGTGAGTGGAAGGTTACAAGGGAAGCGAGCTGCTCCGAGCGCGGAGAGCAAATGCGCGTTTGCGTTTGCGGTGAGAAGGAAATTCAGCTCATAGCCCTTCTGCCGCACTTTGCGGGGGAATGGGTCATTGAAAAGGAGCCCACCATCAAAATGCCCACGCCCGACGACCCCACCCAAAGAGAGCCCGGCATTAAATGTCAGTTCTGTGACCGTTGCGGTGCAAAGCTGGGTGAAGAGCTCATTCCCGCAACGGGCTCGCTGGGGCTTGCATACGCTATCAACCCCGACGGCAAGACCTTTGCGGTGGCGGGCATTGGCAACTGCACCGACGAGAATATCGTCGTTCCCGAAAACTTCTGCGGCTATCACGTTACGTCGGTCATGCAGGGGGCATTCCGCGGTTGCACCGGCGTAAAAAGCATTACACTCCCCCAAACGGTTACCGTTATTGGTGAGTATGCATTTGCGGATTCGTGGTTCCAAAGCGTTACTCTTCCAAAAGAGCTTTTGAAGATTGGCGAATATGCATTCTCCGACAGTAATCTTATCTCCATCTCCATTCCGCCCAAGGCAGAAATTGGCCGCCACGCATTTGAAAATTGCGATGCTTTACGCAAGGTGGTTGTGAAAGAAGGCATCAAGCAAATTCCGAATTATGCGTTTTTAGGGTGTTTGCTTCTCAAAACCGTAGAGCTCCCCGAGGGCTTGGAGAGCATTGGTGAGAGTGCCTTCCGTGATTGCACGCAGCTTGTTGATATTATTTTGCCAAAGACCGTTACCAAAATCGGCAAGGACGCATTCTCTCATTGCAGTTCTCTTAAAAGCATTGTTTTGCCTGCGGGATTGCACACCGTTGAAGAGGGATTGTTCTCTTGGTGTCACCGATTGGAAAGCGTTACCGTTTCGTACGGTATTCAAAAAATACAAGCCGAAGCATTTGCAGAGTGCTATAAGCTGAAGAGCATTGTCATTCCCGACAGTGTTACCGAAATGGCTTGGAGCATCTTCCAAAACTGCTCTGCTCTTGAACGAGTTGTTCTCCCTAAGGGACTTAAGACCATTTCGCGCGACATGTTCTCGGGCTGTGACGCATTGCAGGAGCTTGTTATTCCCGATAGCGTTACGAGTATTGGCGAAAACGCATTTGATTTTTGCGATATGCTAGTAGAGATAGAGGACGGCATCGGCTACGTTGGCAGCTGGGCGGTGGATTATGACCGTTATATTGCCGACGTTGTTGTGCGTGACGGAACGGTTGGACTCATCGATAAGCTCTTTTATGAGTATGGCAGAGTAGTTCGTGTCACGCTTCCCAACAGCATCAAATATATTGGAAAGAGGTCCTTTGCCGAAAACTCAAACCTGAAGGGCATTGTTTTCAAAGGTACTGAGGAAGAATGGGAAGCGATACAAAAGGGCGAATATTGGGACGAATATTCCAAGTGGTACAGTGTCTTTTTTGAGCCCGAACAAAGCCCGACTTAATAAGCGATACAAAAAAGAACACCCCGTATGCGTTTTTTGCATACGGGGTGCGTTTTTATTGCTTTTGTGAAAGCTTTTTGATAAAGTCGGCAATCTCCTCGCCAACGGCGGTGACCTCGGCCTCAAACTCGGCGGCAGTCACGCGCAGAATGCCCGAATGGACCGCGGAGAATTGCAAGAGACGGTCACCCGAGACCATACGAATATTGTAGTTGGGGCCAAGCTCGTGCATCATGCGCTCAATGTAGGCATCGGCGGTTTGATTTTCCTTGGTGTAAATGATGCGGTAGCCATCGTGATAGATTTCAGATCCCGCACCGTCGGGAACTAAGTAGGCATCAAACACAAGTGTCAGCTCGGTTTTGGTAAAGGCGACGTAGTTGCTCAAAATATCCATCAGCGTCTCGCGCGCTTTTTCCAAACTGAAGTCCGCGATCTCACGCAAGGAGCTCCACGCCCAGATCACATTGTAGCCGTCCACAATCACCATATGCTTTTGCGGCAGGGGCTTTTTGTGGGGACGTTTCTTTTCTTCATTTGCGGCATTGACTCGCTTTTCACCGTACTGACGGCGGCGGATAGGCCCAAAGGAGCGTAGCATCAAAGCTTCAATTTCGTCATCGCTAAGCTGATATTTGTTTGCCAGCTTGCGGGGAGCGGGCAGAATGCTTGCAGCGGCCTCGGTAGGAGAAACGTCCACCTCGAGATGCTTCCATGCTTCCACCTCGTTCCAAGGAACGACAACGCCTGCACCGTGCTCACAAAAAACAGAATGTGGAGTATTTTCGAGATCGGCGATGGGGTCATAACCCACTGCGGCAACGATCTCTTCCTGATTGTGACAGGGCTCGTATCCGTCGGACGTGCAAGAGATATGTCCCTCTCCGCGCGTGTAGGAAATGAGCTCGCGAGGGTAATCGTGCAACGTGGCAACTGGTGCACGACCTGCAATCACGGTTCTCTCCCCCTCGGCACTTTCTATTTGGAAGGTTGCCGCGCGCATTTGCAGATCCGACATTGCACGCCCCACAAAGGGGGAGGGCAGATCGATGCGGAATTTATAATAGGGCTCGAGCAAAATGCAACCCGATTGCATCAGTCCCTGACGGACGGCGCGCAAGGTCGCCTCGCGAAAATCGCCACCCTCGGTGTGCTTTAAGTGCGCACGTGCCGCAACAAGTGTAATTTTTGCATCGGTCAGCATTGCCCCAATGAGCGTTCCGCGGTGGATCTTTTCATAAAGGTTAAACAAAATCAAGCGTTGCCAATTCAGGTCAAGCGCATTCGGCGGCAGATGAACGTCAAACGTCAGCCCTGAGCCGGCAGGGCGCGGCTCAATCAGGAGCTGTACCTCGGCATAGTGACGGAGCGGTTCAAAATGTCCAATGCCGAGCGAACGCGCGGCGGGCTTTTCCTTGTAAAGGATTCTGCCTGCATCAAGCTCGCACGCAATGCCAAAACGGTCAGAAATAAGACGGCGCAAAAGCTCGATCTGTACCTCGCCCATCAATCGCGCTTCTATTTGACCAAGCTCACTGTTCCATACGAGGTGCAAGGAGGGCTCTTCCTCTTCCAGTTCTTTGAGCTTGGGAAAGTAAAGCATCGGGTCGCACTCCTTCGGGAGCGCGATGCGGTAGGAGAGAACGGGCTCGAGCACGGGGCGTCCCGCGTCGCTCTCAAAGCCAAGTCCTTGTCCGATGAAGGTAGCGGATAGCCCAACAACGGCGCAGATCTCGCCGACCTCGCAAACGTCTACCTGCTCGAATTTTTCGCCGGAGTAGAGACGCAGCTGATTGACCTTTTCGCGCATTTGCTCTCCTTCTGCACTTCTGTAAACGATCTCGTCACGTGCGCGGAGCTTGCCGCCCGTCACCTTGAGATAGGTCAGGCGCGTGTTGCCATCACGTGCAATTTTATAGACACGTGCGCCAAATTCTGTATTTTCACAGATAGGAGCAAGAGTAAAGCGGTCGAGTGCGCCAAGCAAATGCTCCACGCCCGTCAGCCGCAGGGCTGAGCCGAACAGAGTGGGGAAGAGCCGTCTCTCCAGAATCGCCTCGGCAATTTCCTCATCGGTGATGACCTCACCCGCAGAAAAGGACTCCAAAAATTCCTCGTCTGCCATTGCCAGCTTTTCATCTCGCTCGGCATCGCTTTGTGCCTCGTGAAAAGCCACGCAGCGCGGAGAGAGGGCAGCTGCAAGCTCGTCTTCCAAATCCTCGGCAAGCTTGATGGAAACATCGGTCTTATTGACAAACAGAAAGGTGGGAACGTTGTAATATTCGAGCAGCTGCCAGAGTGTTCGGGTGTGATTTTGCACACCGTCGGCGGCGCTCACCACCAAAATGGCGTAGTCAAGCAGAGTGAGCGTGCGCTCAGCTTCGGCAGAGAAATCCACGTGGCCGGGGGTGTCAAGCAGAATAAAATCGCACACGGGGGTCGAAAAACGTGCCTGCTTTGAAAAAACGGTAATGCCGCGCTCACGTTCTACGGCGTTGGTATCAAGATAGGTGTTGCGGTGGTCAACGCGACCGACCGTTCTGATCTTTCCGCACAAATAAAGCATCGCTTCCGAGAGTGTCGTTTTGCCCGCGTCTACGTGTGCAAGAATGCCGATGGTAAGCTTTTTCTTCACGTTCTGTCTCCTTTCTTGGGAATTCCATATCATTATAACACGCCCGAGCGAAAATTTCAATATCTTTAGGGGGATTGGATTTTATAAAAGTCTTGACTAATGTTGGCGAACGTGGTAAAATAAACTCAATGAATATGCGAATATTCATCGAATATGCCCGGTCAGGAGGGAATGTTATGAAAAAATTATCAATCCTATTAGTCCTTTTGACTCTGTTGCTTTGCAGTTGCTTTGCACAAAACAATTTGCCAAACACACAGACGACACCGAATGAAACTTTATCGAATGAAACCACATCGGAGCAGACCACACCGGAGCAGACCACACCGGAAGAAACGCAGCACGAGCACGTTTACGATCAAAACGTTGTTATTACGAATGCTACCTGCATCAGCCCCGGAAGCTGGCAAGGAATGTGTGCGTGTGGCGAGTGGCAAAGAATATCTCTGGATGATACCGGTGAACACGACTGGAGTGAAGCGGTTATCACCCAAGAACCTACCTGCACCCAAGCGGGTATAGAATCCGTTATCTGTTCCGTTTGCGGCGATACACAAACAACCGCCATCCCTGCAACGGGCAAGCACAATTATTTCAACGGTGCTTGCATGTGGTGCAACTATAGCCCCATTCCGCTTTATGCCGTGCCTTCCGCTTATGATGCCGACGGCGACGGAAAGAATGACGTTTATAATTTTTCTACCAAACTGCTTAGTGAATTCCGAACCGGCATTCACATTTGGGCAGCGGCTTACCTTCCGGAGTCTCGCGTCAGCAGAGCATCGGTGTCTAACACCTACCACTGGTACGTTACAGAAAACCAAAGCCCTGCCGAATTCATTCTTTACAGTGTAACCGTTCCCGAAGCGGGCACGTATGAAATGGCGCTCCACCTCCGTTTGAAGGATGACCAGGAACGCGGAACAAAATACACCATTAATCCCGGAACCGATACCGAGCAGGTCTTTGAAACCTCTTATGGCTACACGGGCATGGACTACTCGCAAATGCGCAGCCCCGAAATCTTAACCACCTATATGTACGGTATCCGCGTCAACCTTGTTGCAGGTGAGAACATCATCAAAATCGAGCAATCTTCAAAGAGCCCCAAGTGTCAGCACTACCGTGATTTTTACTTTGTAAAGATTGACGAGTTCCATCTCCACAGCTTTGAAAACGAAACCGTTACCAAAGAGGCGACCTGTGGGGCAGATGGCGAAAGGGTGGCAATTTGCTCTTGCGGTTTTATCAAAACAACCGTGATTCCCGCAACCAAAAATCACACCTACGTGAATGGGGTTTGCACGGGATGCGACAAGGTTTACGTTCCCGCCGGTATTCTCGAATATGATTTCCTTTATGACAAGCCCGGATTTGCAGGCGGCACATTGACCTTTATGCCGGAAACTGATGATGTTTATACCTTCTATTGGGCAGATGAGAGCGGACAACTTAAGGATTACACCATGCTGTATTCCGACGAGTTCGCAGCCGATATAGAGGCGGAGATTACCATTCAATCCTTTACCGCAATCCCCAAGGGTGCGACCCGACTCATTGCAGTCAGTGGAAACAAGCAGATCACGTATTCCTACACCATTCCCGTCGAGCGTCTATTTGTCGAGGAAGAGAAGTATGTTTTTGGTGCACTTTCGGATACACATCAGGGAACGCGCTACGGCTCTACCGATATTCCTTACAACCACTTTGTCAATGCCGCCAAGGTGCTTTATGAAAAGGGAGCTATCAGCATTGGTATTTGCGGTGACTTCTCCTATGATAACATCGAATCCGAATACATTTTGCACGCCAATGCAATCAAAGAAATTTACAGTGTAGCTCCCAATATGCCCATCTTTACCACAAGCGGCAATCACGAGTCCAAATATACGGGCTTTTCTTACGAGTGGTACATGCAGTATTCGCGCAACGTGGTAGACTACGATAGCGAGCTGACTTATCTTTATTTCGATAACAACGAGCTTGATTACGTGGTCGAGCTTCCCGACGGAAGTGTTATGATTTACTTCCATCAAGTGTACTACGATTATGGCAAGTCTACCTCTCGTTTGGTAACCGATGCACAGCTTAAATGGCTTGGCGCACGTCTTGAACAGTATAAGGATAAAACCGTTTTCTTCTTCTTCCACACCTTTATGGATGAACAAGTAGGTGATGCAAGCCACCAAGGCAACGAATACGGTTTGCCTATGATCGCTTCAACCGTTGAGTACAAAAAGTTCACCGAGTATTTTACCAAGTACACAAACGTTATTTATTTCAGCGGTCATTCGCATTGGACGTTTGATTCTCAGCTTGTTACTCCTACAACGGGCAAAACCAATTACGATAAAAACATCGACGATATGGATGGCACCTTTGCTACGATGGTGCACATTCCCGCTTGCTCCACACCTCGCGTGCTGGTTGGTAGCGGCGATAACCGTTCCGAGGGTTATATCGTACACGTTTACGAAACCTGTATCATTCTTGAGGGTTATGAATTTGTACAAGGTGAAACCTTTGCATATGCAACCTTTATCATTGAAAAATAACCAAAAAATGTAATTTTTGAACGGGAATTGAGCTTTTAGTGGCCTCAATTCCCGTTTTTGTGTCGATTTTCTCATTTTGGGGCAATTTGCTACCATACATATAGAAGTATTTTTGCAAAAAAGGTTGACAAAAGTGCGATGTTGTGATATAATGTCGTAGTAATCAAGAGGGTAAAATTCACAAATTCAACAATTTATCTTCACAAAAAAAGTATAACAACAATCTCATCGGGGTGTGGCACAGTTTGGTAGTGCGCTTGGTTCGGGACCAAGAGGCCGCAGGTTCGAATCCTGTCACTCCGACCAATACGACATTGCAAAAATCAGTCCTTTTAACAAAATAGAGGGCTGATTTTTTGAAAACCGGATATTTTTGCTTTCTCGATAGGCAAAACGTGTAACCTTTTTGCCCAAATGACGAGATATTTACTGAGCGGAGTATCGATTCTTGATATCGGCGTATTCGCAAAATCAGATCCTTTATAGGAGGAACTCACATTGAATTATCTCTATTACGGTGCCGCGCTGGCATCCTGTTTATTGATTTTTGCCTTTTTATTCGGCTGTAGAAAAAAGAATATTTTTGGAAAGCGTTTGAGCAACACGCAGCTGGTGGCATTCCTCTATTCGGCACTCTTTTTCGTCCGCTTTTTTGGAGGCGAGCCCCTCATTCAAAGCACTCTTGGCTTGAATGTTTATTCTCCCTTTGGCCCGCAGGGTGGGGGAATGGCTCTTGTGGCAACGGTGCTTTTATGGCTGATCTACACCGTACAGCTTGTGGCAATTCTTTATCCGTTCTTTGGAAAACACATTCCGTTGGTAGCACCCATCGCACGCTATGCGGCGTTTGCGGTTTACCTTGCTTCTGTTGTTGCCTTGCCCGTGCTCAACCGCGCGCTGGACGGTGACCTTGCCGACGGCTTCCATTACCGTTTGTTGATATTTGCACTTGAGCTTGGTGTGGGACTCGGCTTGGCTCTGTTCCAGATCACAAAGCAAAGACGCCCCGTTTTCAATTGGAGAAATATTCTTACAACTGTGGCGATCTTTATTGGAATGGTTGCCATTTCCATGCCTCACTGGGCACCGCAGGTACTGTTTGGCTTGGGAGACCCCACCATTCACTTAAAGGACTTTACGCTTGCACACAGATTGGTTATTTACGGCTCGGTTTTGTTTGGCGTAGGCGTTCATTTTCTGTTCGCAAAGCGTGAATACGAGCAAAAAAGATTCGCCCTGCTGTATATCAGCATGGCAACGATGATCTCTTTCTGCTACAACTACGATTTTTCCAGCTTTCTCAATCTGTCCGAATGGCCCTTGCACCTTTGTAACACGGCAATGTTCATCATTCCCTTGGTGCTTATTTTCAAGATGGAAAAGCTTTATTACTTCACCATCTTTATCAATGTGCTCGGTGCATTCTTTGCTATGATCATGCCCGACCTCAGCGACTCTACCAACTGGGTTTCCGACAGCTCCATGCAGTTCTGGTTTAACCACTATATGGCAATGCTGTTGCCCCTGCTTTTGATGAGCTTAAAGATCTTCCAACGTCCCAAGATGAAGCAGTTTATTTATTCCTTGGTGGCATTTTTCGGCTACTACGCCCTCGTTCTCTTTATGAATGCGTGGCTCACCGCTAAGGGAACATCGGTTGACTTCTTCTTTATCAACTCCGACTTCATTGCGGAAAAGCTTGGCAAATGGGCAGAGGATCTGCGTAAGATCACCTTTACCTTCAAGCTCGGCGATCTGTCGCTATTGCTGTATCCCGTATATCAGTCGCTCTACTTTGTTGTCTACATAGTACTTTCGTTTGCTATGTGGTTTTTGTACGAGCAGGCGTTTGAGGTTGCCGACACTTACGAAATCATTATGGAAAGGAACCGCAAGATCAAGGCCGATCGGCTGGCGCTGCAGGCGCATCTTGCAGGAAGAAGTATGCAGGAACCTATGAATCCCCAAAACGAAGGCAAGCTGATCCTTCGTGATTTCTCAAAAAGATATTCCACCAGCGACGTTTACGCGGTTTACAAGGCGAACCTTGAGATTGACGGCGGTCAGATCTTCGGCTTCCTCGGCCCCAACGGCGCAGGTAAATCCACCATCATCAAATCCATTGTCGGTATTCAAACCATCACCTCGGGACAGATCGAGGTCTCCGGCTACGATGCGGACAAGCAGTCGGTAGAAGCCAAGATGCAGATCGGCTTCGTCCCCGACCATTACGCACTCTATGAAAACCTGACGGGTAGAGAATACATCAACTACATTGCCGACCTTTACAACGTTTCCAAAAAGGAACGCAACGAGCGTATCGATGAATACGTAAAGAGATTCCGTCTTGAAACGGCGATCGACAATCCGATGAAGACCTACTCTCACGGCATGAAGCAAAAGATCACCATTATGTCGGCACTCGTTCACAATCCTAAAATCTGGATCTTGGACGAGCCCCTGACAGGTCTTGACCCCGAATCCATCTTCCAGGTTAAGGAGTGTATGAAGGAGCACGCATCCCGTGGCAACATCGTATTCTTCTCCAGCCACATCATCGACGTTGTAGAAAATATTTGCGACCGCATTGCGATCATTCGCAAGGGACAAATTCTTTGCACAAAGACCGTTGCCGAAATCAAGGAGAGCGGCGTTCCGCTCGAGCAGTTCTACATGGGCATGATCGACGGCAATACACAGTCTCCCGTATCTGTCAAGGAGGCGGCCGCACTTGAGCCGCAAGGAGAGACGGTATGACAAAAACGAAGCTGAAAAAGGGTGGATTCAGAGAATCCTTCCTTGAAAAGTGGCGAGCGCTTGTTACGCTGGTCAAAATGCAGCTTAAGGAGAAAATGGATCTCGGATATCTGCGCTCAAAAAGAAAGCTGATATTCAAGGTGGTATGGCTCTTTATTGAGTTTGCCGCCATCACGGCAATTATTACTGTGATCTTCCATTTTGTCAAGATGCTTGGCCTGTTCTCGCTCACACATGATATTCCCGTTTCGGTCATTTCGCTGGTGTTTGGCATTATGCTCTTGCTCTCGCTTGTGACCGACACGATCGGACTGATGAAGTCCCTCTATTTCTCAAAGGACAACACCGTTCTTCTCACGTTCCCCGCAACTCCCTCGCTCGTATTCTTCTCCAAGCTTGTAACCTATTACGTTTACGAGTTCAGAAAGAGCTTTATGTTCACCATTCCGATGTTCATTGCATACGGTATCGTCAAGGGGTATTCGCTCATCTTTTATCCGTGGTTGATTTTGATGTTCGTTTTGATATCGAGCATTCCGGTTTTGGTTGCAGCACTGCTTTCCATTCCCGCAATGTTTGTTTACATCTTCCTCAATCGCGTAAAGCTTTTGCAATATCTGCTGTATAGCGCCGTTGGCGGAGCGACTGTTCTTTTGGTATGGTGGCTCATCGGCCTAATCCCCGAGGACATCAACTTTATTGAAAGCTGGGGCAACACGTATTGGGAGATTCAGGAATTTTTGAACAACTACACAAAGACCTTTGCTCCCGTTCACGAGTTTACCGAGCTGATTGTTGGTAGAACCGTAGGACTTTCGAGTGTTATTTTCCACTCGGGCACTTTGAAAAATCTGTTGATCTTGGTTGCAATCGGATGCGGATTGTTGGCGATCTGCTTCCTGTGCTCCAAGCCGCTGTTCTGCCGCATGGCATCTACTCCCTTCGAGTTCAAAAAGAAGGACCGCATCAAGGCGCGTCGAAACCGTCAGCTGCCGCCGTTTTTGTCGGCTGTCAAAAAGGAATTTTCGGTTGGCTTACGATCCAACTCCTTCATCAAGCTTGGCGGTGTGCTTATCGTTATCATGCCAATGGCAATTTATTTGCTCAACCGTCTCTATTCTGCAATGAATACACGCTTTTTGGGCACGCAGATGACCGTTTGCTTTAACATCATTGTGATTTTGCTGATGATGATGATGACGAACATCGATCTTGCATCGGTTTACAGCCGTGACGGCTCCAGCTCTTATCTCAACAAGGTACAGCCCACCCCCTATGCTACGTTGCTGATCTCCAAGCTGATTTTCCCCATGCTCATTGCATTGATCGGCTGTGTGGTCACCATTAACATTTTTGCAATCGAATCCGCGATTTCTCCCAAGGATGCGTGGATGATTGCTGTTATGATCTACTTCGTCTACATCGCGCATCTGTTCTCAAGTGCGGAAAAGGATATTATGAATCCGCAATACGAGCAATATGCTACCTTTAACGAGCAGACGAACAACCCCAATGAAACGGGAGCAGGTGTGAGTGCCATTATCATAGCGGTTGTGGTATTCGTGCTGGCGCTGTTCTTCTCCTCTCGAAACGATCCTGCCGCATGGATCAAGCTGGCGGCGGTTTCCGTAGCTCTCGCAGGGTATAAGGTATTTACGTATCTTTCCAAAATCAAAGCATTTTACAAGGAGAAACAATAATGAAAAAAACAATAGTCATCATTCTTCTTGTGGTGTATATTGCATCGATTGCCGTGGTCAACTTCTTCGGTCTTGAGGTCAAGGTTTTTGACGGCGTTACGTACGTACAGCAAATTCAATGCAACAACGTGACCGTTCGCAACGAAAACTCGGTAACCTTAGAGCCAAAGCAAATGCTGGGTGGCAAGCCGCTGTTTATTTTTGACTTTGTGCCCGCTCCGGAGGATGACCCGTATACGAGCGAGGATGAGAGTATTCTCAACAATCCCAACGCGGTACAAATCAACTACGAGGTCTTTCCTCACCTGGCAAATGAAACCGGCGTAAAGTTTGAGTATGATATAGAAACGAATGAAGGCGTTGTGGTATTCCACGAGCTTTCGCGTACCTTTGTCTTTCTCAAGCCCAACCGTGCTGTCACCGTTACGATCCGCGCAATCGACGGCTCCAATGTCAGCACCCAAATCGTCCTTATGGGCAGAGTCCCTAAGCAATAAAAAAACCCAAAACCCATTTTTAAGGAGGCAAAAACAATGTATTTGAAGAAAACACTGAAATTTATCGCAATTCTGGCTACGTTAGCTTTGATTCTTTCCTTTGCTGCTTGTGTGCAACCCAAGGGAAAGCTTGAGCTGACATCCTTCACCGTTGACCGTTCCTCTGTAAAGACCAACTATCTTGTTGGCGAAAAAATCGATTTTTCCGGTATTCGTGCAACCGCAAAGTATTCTGACGAATCCTTGAATAAGACTTACACCTACAACGAGCTTACCATCACCTATGCCGAGGATATTACCGCGACCACGGGTGATAAGGAAGTAATCGTATCCTTTATGGATCCTCACCTGAACGTTAAGCAGGTAGCAACGGTTACCCTTAAGGTTACCGAGGAGCCCGTTGTAAATCCCCCTGAGCTCTCCATTGCCGTTCAGTACGAAAAGCCCGATGCGTTGGTTTACTTTAACAGTGCAAACAACATCAATACCGAGCTCAACTACGGTGATGCCGGCTTTGCAGGTCAGTTTGCCGTTGGCGGCAAGACCTACGTTATCGGTAACGAAAACGCATTCCGCCTCAACCCCAAGTTTGCCGTTTTGACCGAGGACGATACCGTTAAGGAGCTTGAAAACTTCTTCTCCGTTGTTGAGGTCTTTGTTGAAAAGGACGGCGAATACGTTGCCCTGACTGCAACTGCTGGTGAGGGAAATCTTATTTCCTATTACGACGGTGAGACTCTGATCGTAACCGTTGACACCTACAAGGGCCTTTACAACTTCTCCGAGGATGCCGCAGGTCTTACGGTTAAGATCTCCGTTCTTCCTTCCGAGGAGTACTACATCTTTGATTCCTTGAACCCCGTTGTTCTTGAAGCAAAGGTCATCAAGGCGTATAACGTTTATGAGGCATGGGAGCTTGCCGTTATCGATAACGACAACACCGATGGACGCGAGGGCGTTGCAGATTGGAATGACTCCCACGTATGGGATGCTTTCAAGACCGAAAAAGGTATCGCCAACGTTACTGTTTCCGGCATCGTTCTGCACTGCGACCTGCACCTGACTTCTGACGACGTTCCCGCTGCATTCTTCCAGGTTACCGAAAAGGAAGTTGTATATACAAACGCAGTAACGGGTGAGACCAGAACCGTTCCCGCAGGTACCAAGTACCTCAGAGACTGGTCCAGCATTTACCGTCGCATTCTCGCTCCCGACGAAACCTTTGTTGTAGAAGGTAACTTCTTCTCCATCAGCTTGGCTAATTTCCCCCTGATTGCATCTCCCGCAGTGTTCGGCCTTGAGGGCAACGCCGACGACTACGGCTCCGACTTCTCCAACTCTGACTTTATCAGATTTACCAGCACCGTTGATGAAGGCACAGGAGTAGCAGAGGAAAATTATGCAAAAGTTACTTTGCGTAACATCAATATCATCGGTAATGCGGCAAGAGATAACTGGATCGATGCAGAAGAAAACCTTGTTTCTGCAGGCGGTCTGATCTTCCTCAAGTCCAATCACTTTGTAAACGTTCATTACGATAACATTATTGGTAACTCCTTCTTTATCACTTACTTTGCAGATAAACATTCTGTTATGAGTGTTGAAAATGCTAAGTGCTACGACTCCTACCAAAACGCTATTTACGTATGGGCAGATGCAAAGCTGAACATCGTTGATTCTTACTTCAACGGTGCGGGCGGACCTATGGCCATCATTGCCAGCCCCGAGATCGACGGTGCCTACACTCGCCCCAACGTTGTTGCAACCAACACTATTTTTGAAACCCACCTGAGCGGTGAAGAGATTTGGTTCTCCGCAATCAACGGTGAGACCATCGTTAGCGGAATCAAGGGACTTGGTGCCGGCTTGCAGCAGGCAGGTCTCGGTAACTTTGTTGACAGTACCGGCAAAATGAACATTCAAGGTCTGTTGATGCCCGAGGGCAGTGACGCAATGCAGGTTATCACCGGTATTGGCGCACAGGGTTCTCTCTTCATCAATGGCAGCGGTATGGATAGAAACCAAACTGCAGAGAACGTTCACTGGGCAGGCATTCTTCAAATTTCTCAGTATGCAGCACAGATGACCGGCTCGATGCCTCCTTTCCTCACCGTTTACGATGCAGAGGGCACACCTTACACCGTTTACTTCAACGGCACTACCTTTGTTGTTCCTATGGGTGCAACTCCCGATACACACGTACCGATCGATCCTACCAACCCTGCATTTGCAGCTTTGATTCAAGCATTTGTAACGGCTGATCAGATCGTTTTGACCCAAGGCGGTATCTCCGTAATTCTTGAGTTCTATCACTAATTGATAGCATAAGCGAATAAAATCGCACAAATAAGCCCCGCGCCCATCGAAACTCGATGGGCGCGGGGTGTTTTATTATGACATGAAATTATTTTAATTCCTCGCTCACCTTGAGGAACCAATCCAGTACTGCGGGTTCACTCTCGGGTGACGCTTCGGGAATGTTATACCAATGTGCCGCACCGTCTACCTCATAGCCGCCGAATGCAAACTCCTCAACGGGAGCAAGATAGCCCTCGGTCATATTGGAATATCCGCACACGTAGACCGTTTCGCGTGCAAATCCGGCAGATGCAAACATATCCTCAAGCTTGTTGCCCGTGAGCGTCAAAAGTTCAAAGGGAACGAACAGGAACACGCACGCCTTGCCAATGGCAAGCATCTGCAGGGGAACGCGCAGGGCAAAATCCTCGCCGTTCTCAATCATTCTTTCCATGTGTCGGTACCATTGCAGCTGGCGCAGGACAAAGTGCTTTTGAATGTTGTCGGGCGAAAGGGCACGGTACGCCTCGGACTGATGGGCGATCTCGCGGCGAACGGCATCGAGATCGGTCATCTTTTTCATCGGAATGCGAACGGTCTCATAGCGTCTTGTCAAGGTACCCGAAAGGGATTTGCCCTGTGGAGCGTTCTCGGCAAATTTTGCTACGGGTGTTGATAATTCGCGTCCCAAACGCTCGATCAGCTCGTCGATGGGGAGACCAAGATACAACTGTGGGTTGATATCCGCGCCGCGCCCTTGCAAAAAGAGGTAGGGAACTTCATCGGTGGAAAGCTTATTCAGCTCAGCGAGCCAATCGGCGGAAATCGAATACGCGGTATTGACAACGGCATGGCAAGCGGCAGAGCAGAGCACACCCGAGAGCTTGCCACTCTCATTGCGGAATGCAACGGCACGAATGGAGCGGTCAATGACCTCGCGCCCGTTACGTCGGTTGTGGTTAGTCAGGAGCGTTTCGGGCAGAATGGCAAAGGATGCCGTCACGGGGCAAGCGCGCTCGATCGCGCGGAGCGCGGCACGGCCGCAGACCTCACCCAGCCAAGCAAAATAGTCGGTGTCGATGGGGAGCTCGTCGAGAATACCCGAGGCGGGAGCGGCGTGGGTGTGAATGCAACAGAGTGCCATATCCTCACGCGCAACGCCGGTCAAGTCGCTGATCTGCGAGGTCACAAGGCGATAGGTATCCTCGCGCAAGCCAATGATGTCAAGCGAAAAGAGCAAAAATGCCTTTTCACCCTCTACCATTGCACACACCTTGGCATGCAGATCGTCGTGCACGCCCTCGGTGGCGGGGGAGAGGCGAAAGCCGTAACCGTCAAGGTAAATATGCTCGGGGTGCGGTGGTGTGATAATAGCGTCGGCAAAGCCGAGGCGGAGTGTATTCTTCATAGCGTTTCTCCTTTTCGGGTGGGAGTTTTCTGACTCCATTATACAAAATCGTGCGGCAAAAGTCAACACTTGTGCGCGATTTTGGAAAGAAAAAAACAAAAACTGCTAAAAAAGCAAAAATCCTTTGGCTTTTCATCAATTTTTCGTTGACATACGGCAAAAAATCATATATAATGAAAGGTAGAAATTCTATGGGAGAATCAAAAATGGAACAACGTTATTTTGTGGGTGTTGACGGCGGCGGAACCAAAACCGCGCTGGTCGCCTGCACAGCCGAGGGACGCGAGGTCGCATCGGCACTGTGCGGTCCGCTCAATTACAATTTCATAGGACTTGATGCCGCCCTTGCCAATTTGCAAGAGGGCATTGCGGCACTGTCGCTCCCCAAGGGTAGCATTGCCGCCGTTGGCATAGGCGACCCCTCTATCGACGACCAGTCCGAAAGCTCCGTTGCCAAGGAATTTGCAGCACGGGCAGGAGAGCTTTTAGATGCTCCCGTATATGTGCGCAGTGATGCGTATATGACGCTTTTTGCGCTCACGGGTGGCAAAAAAGCGGTCGTGCTCATCATTTCGGGCACGGGTGCTATGGCAATCGGTGAAAATGCCGCAGGAGAGATCTCTGTTGCAGGCGGCTGGGGGCGTCTTACGGGCGATGAGGGTAGCGGCTACTACATTGGTCGCGAGGGCGTTTGCGCGGCTCTGCGTGCCGCTGATGGCGTTGCTCCGCAAACGGCTCTCACAGAGGCGGCACTTGCTCATTTCGGTGCGGATAAGCCGCGTGATCTCATTCCCGTTTTTTATGGCGAGAGTGAACCCGATATTGCGGGATTTTCGCGCTGCGTTGCCAAGTGCGCCGAGGAAGGCGACAAGGTTGCCAAGGGCATTCTTCTTGATGCCGCCGCACATCTTGCGCGTTATGCATCGGTACTGATAGAGCGTACCCATGCCAATCTGCTTGGCGTTTGGGGAAGTGTGCTTTGCAAAAACCAAGTTGTGCGCCAAGCATTTGAGAATGGCGTGCGTGAGAAATCCCCAAATATTGAAATTCGTATGCCCGACATGAACGCCCAGCTTGCGGCGGCTCTGTATGCGGCAAAAAAGCAAAAAGGAGAGTGACGTGACATGAATTCTGCACAACTCTATATCAACGAAATCAAGCGCCTTGTTGAGGCGGTAGAAGCCACACAAGGGGAAAACATTGAGAAAGCCGCAGAGTTGATTGCAAATGCACTCGCCGACGGCGGATACGTTTTCACCTTCGGCACGGGGCACTCCCACATTCTTGCCGAGGAGATCTTCTATCGTGCGGGGGGCTTAGTTCGTGTTTGTCCCATTCTTGAGGATTCTCTCATGCTCCACCGCGCTGCGGCGGCAAGCAGTCAGCTGGAGCGCGTTACGGGCTTGGCGTCGGTTCTTTTGGACGACGTAGATGCCGTTAAAGAGGGGGGTGTGATGTTCCTCTTCTCCAACTCGGGCTGCAACACCGTAGCCGTTGAAATGGCAGAGGAAGCACGCAAACGAGGTCTTGCAACGGTCTGCATCACAAACCTGACACACGCGGCACGTTCTCGCTCCCGTCACCCCGAAGGACACAAACTTTGCGAGGTGTGCGACGTTGTTATCGACAACAAGGGTTGCTACGGTGACGCGGCAATCACGGTGGGAGATGCCACCACGGGTGCCACCTCTACCGTTATCGGCTCTATGATTTTGCAGGCGGCGGTCTGCCGCGGTATTCAGATCGCGCAGGAACGCGGAACCGATCCCGAGGTCTTTCAATCTGCTAATACCGTTGGCGGTGACGAAGCCAACGAAAAGTACATCAACCGCTACAAAGCATTTATTCGCTCGCTGTGAGCGAACACCATACATAAAGGAGAAACACTATGCTTGCACTTCACGGCGGCACGCCCGTGCTCAAAAAGAATATTCCTGCTTGGCCGCAGGTCACCGATGTTGACCGCCAAATGCTCAAGGACACCCTTCTTGCGGGTAACTACAAGAGCGGTAAGCTCAGAGAGCAGTTTGAAACTACCTTTGCCGCAGATTGCGGCGTGGCGCATTGCTTTGCCGTTGCCAACGGCACGGTCTCGCTTGAGCTGATTTTGCGCGGCTTTGGTATTGGCAAGGGCGACGAGGTCATTTTGCCCCCTTACACCTTTATTGCAACTCTTTCGTCCATCGTGTTCGCAGGCGCTACACCTGTGCTTGCCGATATCGACGATAGCAATTATCTCATCTCTCCCGCATCGGTTGAGGAAAAGATCACCGACAAAACGCGCGCCATCGTTGCGGTTGCCGTTGGCGGATGTCCCCCCGATCTTGACGCACTCGAAGAGATCGCACAACGTCATAATGTGAAGCTGATCGTTGACGCGGCACAGGGCGTTGGAGCGGAATGGAAGGGAAAGAACCTTTGTGCTTATGGCGATGCGGCTTCTATCTCTTGCCAAAACTCCAAAAACCTGACAAGCGGCGAGGGCGGTATCATCACAACAAACGATGACGTCTTGGCAAAAAAACTTGAATTGATGCTCTCGGGCGGCAAAGAGGACGGCAAGTACGTCAGCGTTGCACAGGATCACCGCATTACCGAGCTGCAGGCATCTGTTCTGCTTTCTCAATACAGCAAGCTTTCCCGCGAGGTCGTTTTGCGCGATAAGAACGCCGCATACCTTGCAGGCAGACTGCAAGACCTCGGCTTTGTTGAGCACCTCGCTTACGATGACCGTATCACCACGCACGCATATCACCTCTTCTTGATGCGCTTCAAAAGAGAAGAGCTTGCAAAGAAGGGCATCACGCGCGACCAATTTATCAAGGCACTTGTGGCAGAAGGTGTACCGATCTGCTCGGGATACGCGCCTCTTTATACTTTCCCCTGTGTGACATCGAGTGATACCGAAAGAATGATCTGTGCTAAGATCGACGTTACGCCTCTCCCCGTATGCGAGCGCGCTTCCTATGAGGAGGGCTCTTGGATGGGACAGGCGGTGCTTCTTGCCAACAGAAAAACGCTTGATGCCATTGTAGAAGCCATCATCAAGGTGTGGGAACACGCCGACGAGCTTAAAACCGTGTAAGGAGGACCGGAAAATGGATATGCAAAAAAGATTGATCGATACCGAGCTTTCCGTTCTTGAAAGCGGTGTTTGGGGTACCATTGGCAAATATTCCGTTTCTGCCGCAAAAGCATTGGCTGAATACAGCGGTGCAAAATACGGTCTCCTCTGTCATAGCTACGATGCCGCATACGAGGCAGTTTTGCGCCACTGCGGTGCGCGTTTTAACGAGACACAAACAAGTGATGCAACCGTTGTTGGTGAGGTCTCGGCACCTGCCGATTCTCTCGTTGCCGTTTGTGTCGGTTCTACCCCTGTTTTCTCTGATGTGTGCGAAAATTGCGGTATGATCCGCCCCAAAAATTTGGAAGCGTTCCTTGGCGGCATCGAGTTGCCTGTTCGTGCACTCGTTCTCGATTACCTTGTGGGTAGAAAAGAGGATTACAAGCTTTCTCGCGTATATGAAATTTGCCGCGAGAAGAAGGTTCCCCTCATTCTCAACGTAGGCGGATACATTGGCGCACGACACGAGGGCAAGCCCTTGAGCGAATTTTGCGATGCCGCTATCTTCACCCTTGGTGAGGGCTCTGCCATCAACGTTGGTATGAGCGGCTTGGTGCTTACCAACGATATGGGGCTTTTCCAAGGCACGTTTGCCTACCACAACTGCGGTCGCGGCTTTGGCGAGGGTGCATCTCTTGTTATGAACAACATTGTTGGCGGTGATTTGCGCGTGACCGAATGGACCGCCGCTGCCGCACAGATCCTATTGGAAGAGGGCGCACTTGCAACGCCTACCCCTTTGATGCAAGAACGTATGAAGGGGCAACCTGTTTTTGACACCCCGTATGCAAAAAAACAGCTCTGATCCCACATAAATTACGAGAGGAGGTCTCTTTTCTTGAAATTAAAACTGAATCAGATCGAGTGGAAAAGCGAGATCAAAAAGCACGTTTGGTATAATGTTGCCTTGATTGCTTGTGCACTTTTGGCAATCACCTTTTTGGTGCTGGCAGTCGTGGCACTGTTTTCTATGCAATCCGGCGAGGGCATTGCCGTCAAGGAGGCGTTTGACGTTTCCTCGTCGCCCTTGGATACCACCGAACAAAATTTTGTAACGCAGCTGAGCGGTTATCTCATCAACTATGAAGATAAAGCGCAAACGGTTGAAAAGATCATTCTTGTTATCGGCAACGGCCGCGAGCGCAAGGAAATAGAGCTTGACGGCTTGACACTCCACCCCCGTCTTGCCGAAGAGATCCGCCACGAGTGGAAAACAAGCTTTGCTTTTGACCGCGTTCACTCCTTGAGTGTAGTGGTTGACGGCGAGCGTCAGCTGCTTGCAAACAACACCGCAGAGTGGGAGTTTAACCCCAATATTTTGCTTTATGCCATTCTTTGTGCTCTCTCTTGCTTTGGCACGGTATTTGCCGCCAAAAAGCGTTATTACCGCTACCAAGAGGATCAAATGGCTGCACGTAGTGCAGAAATCGAATAACACAAAAGATGGAACGGCACCTGCCGTTCCATCTTTTTTACTTATTTATCGGTTTCGCTTTCGTAAATGGAATCCTCGGTCAGGGCATTGAGCACCTCTTGGCTAAAGTAGTCCAAGGGATCTACCTGCAAGCCCTTCACGGTCATTTCCACGTGCAGATGGGGCTCCTCGGCAATCTCGATCATTGCGGTGTCGCCAACGCTGCCCAAAAGCTGACCTGCCTCCACCTCGGCACCTACGGCAATGCCGTCGGCAAACTGCTTGGAGAGGTTCTTATAAACGGTTACGGCATCTCCCGTGTGAGAGATCGCCAAGCTCCAGCCCATCATAGGGTCTTCCCAAATTTGTGCTACTGTTCCTTGTGCCATAGCAAAAACGGGAGCGGCCTCTTCGGTGGCAATGTCAATACCAAGGTGCACGCGGTACTCGTTGAGTGTGGGGGAAAAGACCTGTGTATCAACACTGTGCTTTTTGGAGAGCACGCCGCCTACGGGCAGGGCAAACTCGGGCAGGGTGTTGCCCTGTGTGGGCTTGTCCGTTTGGTTGCCTTGAGGGGGTGTTGTACCTTCGGGAGCGGGGGCATCGGTAACGATGGGAGGGGTGGTGTTAAGGGGCGCTTTGTTGGCGCGGTTGTTGACTGCGGTGATGATGAGGACAACGGAGACGGAGAGAAGCACGATGATAGCAGAAAGGTAAACCGCACGGTTTACGCGAATGTGCTTCAGCTTTTTGAAAAATTCGGATTCTTTCCAGTTCTTTTGCATTTTGGATACTCCTTTGATATGATGATATTGCTAAGCGGGATGGGTGAGAGAGCCCTGTTCGCGTCTTGCTGTCTTTATTTTTTCCTCTTGTGGGCGTTTTATACAGTCCCGACAGCTTTTTTACAAAAAGACACGCAAATTTCACAAGAAAATCAGTGCTCAAGGAGAGATTTCTTTTCGCTTGTTCATTGTTTGTCCATATATATATGTTAAAATATAATTTGAATTATTAACATGGGGCAGTGTGACCCCAAAACGTGTCAGAAAGGATAGAACCCTCTCATGATTAAAATCGAGCATCTTGTAAAAAATTACGGCACCACCTGCGCGGTGGACGATATCAGTTTTACCGTAGAGGAAGGCGAAATCGTAGGTCTCTTGGGCCCCAACGGTGCGGGCAAGAGTACCACCATGAATATCCTTACGGGATATCTTTCCTCTACCTCGGGAAAAGCATGCATCGCGGGTATTGATATTCTCAGCGATCCCATCGGTGCAAAAAAGCTGATCGGCTATCTCCCCGAGCAGCCCCCCCTCTATCTTGATATGACGGTTGGGGAATACCTCAACTTTGCATACGACCTTAAATGCTGCAAGCTGAACCGCGAGGAGCACCTGAGAACCATTTGCGAGACGGTAAAGATCAGCGACATGTACCACAAGGTCATTCGCACGCTTTCCAAGGGCTACCGTCAAAGAGTGGGCATCGCACAGGCACTCATCGGCAATCCCAAGGTCATCATTTTCGACGAGCCCACCGTTGGTCTTGACCCCAAGCAGATCATTGAGATACGCAACCTGATCCGCAGTTTGGGCAAGGCGCACACGGTTATCCTTTCCACGCACATTCTGCAAGAGGTACAAGCCGTTTGCGATCGCATCGTTATCATTAACAAGGGCAAGATCGTTGCCAACGAAAAAACCGAGAATATTGCAAACGTTATGAGCCAAAACCGCCGCTTCAACGTCAAGATCGTCGGCCCTCAAAAGGACGTTCTCGCAATGCTCCGCTCGCTGCCCGGTATTACCTACGCCGAGGGCTTGGCAGAGCGTGACGGTGACGCATACTCTTACATGATCGAAAGTGACGCCGGCATCGATATTCGCAAAAAGCTGTTCTATCAGCTTGTTGAGCGCAACTGGCCTCTGATCGGAATGGAATCGATGGGCATGAGTCTTGAGGATATCTTCATCTCGGTCGTTGATCACTCCGAAGAAAAGAAGACCGCCCTTGCCGCACGCGAGCGTGTAGCGCGCAAGGCGCGCAGAGGAAGTGCCGCAGCCCAAGAGAAAGAGCTTGGTGCAGCCCTGTTTGCCGATGCCGAGCGTCAAAGAGCAGAGGCGGCAAAAGCTGCCGACGAGGACGACGAGGAATAATCCCGCCTCCCGTTTGCCGACCTACTCATTACAGAAAGGAACCTTTGTTTTATGTTTGCCATTTATCGAAAAGAGCTCGCCTCTTACTTCATCAACCCCATCGGATACATTTATATGGGTATCTTTTTGGTGTTCTCGGCTCTGCTTTGCTGCTACACGACCATCATTGCGGGCACCTACAACACCAGCCAATATTTCTTTTATCTCATCATCGCGTTTGTCATTCTCATTCCTCTTTTGACAATGAGACTGTTTGCCGAGGAAAAGAAGATGCGCACCGAGCAGATGCTCCTGACCGCACCCGTCACCATTACGGGTATGGTGCTGGGTAAGTATTTTGCGGCACTGACTCTGTTTGTTGGCGGTGTTCTGCTTTCCTGCATCAACTTCATTCCTCTGTACGTCATCGGCAATGCCGAGCGCGGCGGAGCCGATTATTCTCTGACGCACATCGGTCCCGTTACGGGACAGATCGTGGGCTCTCTGATCGCCCTCATTCTGTTGGGCGCGGCCCTCATTGCCATTGGCACCTTTATTTCGGCCATGACCGAGAACCAGCTTTCCGCCGCCGTTATCACCATCGGCGTTATCGCAGTTATGGTTCTGCTCAATGTATTCAATATGCTCACCGATGCCTCGGGACAGCCCATCATCGGTAGCTACGCTATTCGCTTTGTGATCGATTGGGTATCGGTGCTCAGTCGTTACAGCAACTTCAGTGCAGGAGTGTTCGACTATGCGGCGCTGCTGTACTATGCATCTCTTTCTTTCGTTTTCCTTTTCCTTACCGTGCGCGTTTACGAAAAGCGCCGTTGGGGTTAATGCACGGGAGGACAAGCATTTATGAAAAAACGATTCATACGCAACAAAAAGGTGCGTTATGCCACGGTGGCAGCCACGCTGACCGTTATGGTCCTTTTGGTAGCGGTGCTTGCCAATGCGGTGCTTTCGGCGGTGGTAGAGCGTTACGAGCTCTATACCTCGCTCACACCCACGCTGGCATTTGACGTTACCGAGGACTGCTACACGGTCCTTGAGAGCACCTTTGCATCTCGCCGCGGAGCGGACGGAAAATTGCCCGAGGTCGAGATCATCTTTTGCAACCTTGAGGATGCCGTAAAGGCGGAGGGGAGTGAAAACTACTACCTCTACTACACGGCGCGCTCCCTTGCAGACCGCTTTGAGAATATCAAGCTGAAATTCTACGACATCTACGTCAACCCCACGCCCGTCAAGCCCTACACCGTCTCTCTCAATCCCATCACGGGTGAGGAGATCATCACCCCCCTGAACAGTACGAGCGTGATCGTTGTGAGCGAGGGCTACCACCGCGTTTACAAGTGGACGGATTTTTACGTGTTTGCCGACGACACCAGCACTCAGCCCTGGGCATACAGCGGCGAGCGTAAGCTCAGCTCTGCGCTTTTGCATGCCGTTGATAACGATGCGCGCATTGCATGTCTTTTAACAAACCATGGCGAGGTCTCTTATGACTACGAGCTTTTGACCATTCTTGACGATGCAGGTTACACGGTCGTTTACATCGACCTTTACCGCGATCCCATTCCCGCAACCTGCGATGTAATCATCAGCTACAATCCTAACACCGACTTGGTTGCCGACGAGCTTTCCGACATTTCGGAAAAAGAAATCTTGGATAATTTCCTTGCACAGGACGGACATTCCTTCTTCCTCTTCTTAGAGAACGGAACGCCGCACATGCCCAATTTTGAAAGCTATATCAAGGAGTGGGGCATTGAAACCGAGTATGCAAAAAACAACACCACGGGTGTTTCGCACCGCTATACCGTGCAGGATACCTCCGGCTCTTTGACCTCTGACGGCTACACCATTTACGGCTATGCCGCCGACGGCGAGAACGGACGTTTCATCAATGCCGATAACGAGTATGTCATCTTTGGCAACGCAACTGCTCTCTCGGTTACGGGTGAGGGCTACACCGCACAGGGCAACGGTACCTACCAAAGCATGAGCGGTACACGCACACTGTACCCCCTTTACCGCAGTAGCGAGAAGACCTTGCACTGGGCAAACGGACAGGTGGTTGACGGCGGTTCTACTGTTTTGATGAGCTTGACCGAGCAAAAGAATGCCACAGGCGGCTCCTCCTACGTGGGAGTTGTCTCCTCGGTTGATTTTGCAACCCGTACCTATCTGCAATCTGCCGTATACGATAACGGCGACGTATTGCTCGAGCTCTTCCAAGAGGTTGGCGGCCGTACCGTCCCCACGGGACTGACCATTAAGCCCTTTGCCTCTTACGATATCAGTACCGTCACCACCGCACAAATGCTGCGCTGGACCGTTGCGTTGGCAGTTATCCCCGCAGTAACGGTTTTGGCGGTTGCAACCGTTCTGCTTATCAAACGCCGCCGCGCATAACCAAAACCCCGAAGAAAGGAAAGAACAGATATGAAACTCGGAAACGGATGGGAGCGCAAGCTCCGTCACGGCTCCGCCTCATTGGGACTTTGCATTATTGTGCTCGTTGCCGTCATTCTGCTCAACGTAGGTATGACAGCACTTTGCACAAGTCAGCTCTGGTTTATCGACCTGACACCGCAGTCCACATATACCGTCTATCAGGAAACAAACAACCTGCAAAAGCAGGTAGGTCTTTATACCCTGATGGACGAGACCGTCGATTATTTGGAATATATCTTTGACCAAGCCAACAAGGATAGGGAAGAGCCCGTAAAGGTGGATATCATCTTTTGCGATGAGCCCGACCAGCTGACAAAGACCGATGCTATGCGTTACGTGTATTACACCGCATTGGCGTTGCAAAAAAAGTTCCCCGATTCCATTCAGGTTTCCTGGAGAGACGTTTGGAGCAACCCCTCCTCGGTTGATATGTACCGTAGCACGTCTTATTCCACCATTTATCCCAGCAACGTTATAGTTGCAAGCGGAACCGAATATCGCATCAGCTCCGCACGCACGTTTTACACCTACGATTCCGAATCCTCCACCGATATCCGGATTGGTTATACCGGACAAAAGCAGTTCGTAAAGCAAATTCTCCACGTTACGGGTGCCGAGGCGCCTATT
>JAZORZ010000025.1:0-30767 GCA_045656885.1 Eubacteriales bacterium | reverse complement strand
AACAATGATGCAACCATCAGCACGTTGCTCAATCCCGTTAAGCGTATCCAAACCTTGATGGAAAAACACAGCCGCGCTTTGGAAGCGTCAAATAAAAATTAAGAACAAATAACAAGCACGGAGACATGCAAATTGCGTATCTCCGTGCTTTTTTTATTACAATTTTTTCAAAAACTCATCTGTCAGTACCGTTTCGGGGGAGAGATTTCCAAGCGGAAGCGGCTCCTTTTCGTCGGTAATGCGACGGTAAACGATGTGGCGCAACAGCGAGAGGAGCGAGGGCTCTATCCAATAGTCAAATTGCGTGCTTGGCGCGAGAATTTCATACTTTTTGAGCTTGCGGTACATCTCCAAGCCATCCGAGGCATCGTGCCACAGGTCAGCAAACACGTAGTCAAATTTGCCGCGCGGCATCTCGTTTTGCATATATTGGAATGCATCGGCTTCTACAATTTCGATTTTGTCGCTATTCGGAAATTGCGGCAAAAGATAGGTTTTAAAAATGTCGATCACATCGCGCGAGCGTTCAATTACCACAACGCGCTCGACCTCAGGCTTCTCTGATGCGTGAAAGGCAAAATAGCCAAGCCCGAGACCAAGTGTGAGCACCTTGCCACGGCATTTTGCAATCGGCTCGCGCATCGTTTCCACCTCGTTTGGGGTAATGGTCATCCATTCAATGCCGTTTTCAAGAATGGCAGGGAAGGGGAATTCCACGTCGAAATATCCAAGCTGCGGAATTTCGCACAGCTCGCGTGTTAGGACGGGATGCGTGCGGACAAAGGGTTCGTAGGGGGCATAGGAATGTTGACATAGTTCCCACTTGCCGTGCGTTACGTTCGGGAATTTTACGGTCTTTGCATAAGCATCGTTTTCATAGACCGAAGGATCAAGCTTTTGTAAAGAAGGAATGATATACTGCCGTTCAATTGCTCGGTGGTATGGGTTGTCAACGGTATCCAATCCGCAAGCGGCAGAAAGGAGCGTGCAAAATGCCTCGTGATTGGATACGTGGCACTCGCGCGCGAGATCCTCAACCATTGCGGCATCAATAAACCGAGGATGATTGTTGATATATTCACTTAAAATGCCAACAACCAAATCATTGTCGCGCATAATGGCATCCAAACGGCTCATTTCATCGCTCCCTTGCTTTTCTTTTCTATATTATACACCCTTTTGTCTCCTTACGCAATACCTTTTTCAAAATTATCCGAGAGAGACATCTAAAACCATCATCAAAGCAAACCCGCAAACAATTCCCATGGTTGCAAAATAGGGGTTGGCATCTTGATTTTGCTGACACTCGGGTATTAGCTCATGCACCGCCACAAGGATCATTGTTCCTGCGGCAAACGCGAGAGCAAAGGGAAGTACCGTTTCCATATATACCACCATTGCCGCGCCGAGAACGCCCGCAATCGGTTCAACCATTCCCGATGCTTGCCCTAAGAAGAAGCTCTTGCGTGCCGAATATCCCTCGCGCCGTAGGGGTAGAGCGACCGCCGCCCCCTCAGGGAAGTTTTGCAGGCCAATGCCGAGCGCAATCGTTACAGCTCCCATCAATGCCTCGGCAGTGTAGCCCCCTGCGTGCAGAGCACCAAACGCTACACCTACGGCAAGCCCTTCGGGAATGTTGTGCAGGGTAATAGAGAGCACCAGCATTAAAATGCGGTTAGCTCTTTTTCGATTTTTGTACACGTTCTCTCGGCGCGCGCGCGTTACAATCTTATCCGAAAGCCACATGAATACCACCCCCGAAAGAAATCCGAGAGCCACCACAAACCAAGCGGGGAGCGCGAGTGTATTTTCTGCGCGCTCGATAGCGGGCTGCAAAAGCGACCAAAAGCTTGCAGCTATCATCACGCCCGAGGCAAAGCCGAGCATTATATTCATTGTTTTGGGGTTGGGGTTGCGAAAGCAAAACACAGTAGCTGCTCCAAGGGCAGTCAGTGCCCAGGTTCCAAGCGTTGCAAGAAGCGCGAGCACGACAACATTTTCCATAATATCACCTCATTCAACAGGATATGATAAAAAAGAGGTGTTTGTGCACCTGTGTTTATATCAAGAAAAGTGAAAAAATTTCCAAAAAGTACTTGACAAAATGTTTCTTTGGGTGTATAATATTCGTCGGTTAGCAGATGCTAACCAAAAAGCTCTGCGTATTTTTTGGAGCATGGGAGGTCGTACAATGAATTTGCTTTCAGCCAAAGAGGGAGAAGAATATATCATCCGCGCCATCGAAACCGATGACGAGGATATGAACGCATTTTTGTTTTCTCTCGGTTGTTATAGCGGCGAGCCGATCACCGTTATCTCGCGCCGCAAGGGCAGCTGTGTTGTTGCTATTAAGGATGGCAGATACAGCATTGACAGTCAACTGGCAGAGGCGATCATTATCTCTGACTAAAAAAGAAAAATAGTCGCTCGATTATTTTTTTGCTCCTCGGTTAGCATCTGCTAACTCGATGACTTTGTAATGCATATTTTACATATAAAAAGGAGAAAACCATTATGAGAATTGCTTTGGCGGGCAACCCGAACAGCGGAAAAACAACCATGTATAACGCGCTGACGGGCCGCAGCGAAAAGGTAGGCAACTGGGCAGGTGTTACCGTTGACAAAAAAGAATATGCCATTAAAAAATCCCTTTCCTGTGGCGTAAAGGACTTAATTGCGGTTGACCTTCCCGGTGCATATTCCATGTCTCCCTTTACATCTGAGGAGAGCGTAACAAGTGAATACGTAAAAAACGAGCACCCCGATGTTATCATCAATATTGTGGATGCTACCAACCTGAGCCGCAGTCTGTTTTTTACAACCCAACTGCTTGAGCTCGGCATTCCCATGGTGGTTGCCCTGAACAAATCGGACATCAATGAAAAGAAAGAGACCGAAATTGACGTATCCGCACTTTCCGCACATCTTGGTTGTCCCGTTATAGAGACCGTTTCGATTTCCAAAAAGGGAATGAAGGAGATCGTCAAGGCAGCCGTTTCGGTTGCTGGCAAGGAGCAAAAAGCTCCGTATACCAATTCCGAATCCGCCACCGATAAAGCTTCCGCCGAGGACGCGGACCGCGCACGCTACGCCTTTGTAAATGAGATCGTTGATGCCGTTGAGGTACGCAAGGTTCTCTCACGCGAATTTGGATTGCAGGATAAAATCGACAATTTGTTAACCAATAAATGGCTCGGTATCCCGATTTTTGCGGCTGTTATGTTCCTTGTGTTCCAAATTTCGCAGGCGTGGCTCGGTGCGTGGATAGCAGAGGGCTACGTATTTAATGAAGGAGCAGAGAACGAATTTGCCGTTCCCGGGCTCGTTACGCTCATTGAAATGTTTGGTGAGTGGATAGGCGGTCTCATGGCAGATGCAAGCCCCATTCTCTATGCCGTTGTGGTAGATGGCATTATTGGCGGTGTTGGAGCTGTTGTCGGCTTTTTGCCGCTTGTTATGGTGATGTATTTTCTCATCGCTCTGCTTGAGGATTGCGGATACATGGCACGCGCCACAGTTGTGCTTGATCCCATCTTCAAAAAGGTAGGACTTTCCGGCAAATCTGTTATTCCGTTCGTTATCGGTACGGGTTGTGCAGTTCCGGGCGTTATGGCGGCACGAACCATTCGCAACGAACGCGAAAGACGTGCCACTGTTATGCTCGCACCCTTTATGCCTTGCGGAGCAAAGCTTCCTGTCATCTCGCTTTTTGCAGGTGCATTTTTCGACGGTGCCGCGTGGGTGGGAACGCTGATGTATTTTGCAGGAATCGTGATCATTCTGCTGGGAGCATTGCTTGTCAATCTTATCACGGGCAATCGCAAAAAGAAATCCTATTTTATTATGGAACTCCCCGAATATAAGAGCCCGAGCTTTTCCAAGGCGGCAGTTTCCATGCTGCAACGCGGATGGTCTTATATCGTAAAAGCGGGAACCATTATTCTTGTTTGCAACTTTGTTATTCAACTGATGCAAACCTTTAACTGGAGATTGCAACCGGTTGAAAATGCAAGCGAATCGATTTTGGCAACCATTTCCTTGCCATTTGCATATCTGTTTGCGCCCATTATCGGTGCGGTCATGTGGCAAATGGCGGCAGCTGCCATTACCGGTTTTATCGCAAAAGAGAACGTAGTTGGCACGCTTGCAGTCTGCTTTGTAGGACTTGAAAACCTCATCAACACCGACGAGCTTGCCTTGATGGAAGGTGCAGGAGCCGAGGTAGCATCTGTATTTGCCATTACAAAGGTGGCGGCGCTTGCATATTTGATGTTCAATCTCTTCACCCCTCCTTGCTTTGCTGCAATCGGTGCTATGAATGCCGAGCTTGGCAGCAAAAAATGGCTTTTTGCTGGTGTTGGATTGCAGCTCGGTGTTGGCTACTCCGTAGGATTTTTGGTATATTTCTTTGGCACACTTTTCACGGGTACAACTCTCGGAGCAATTTGGATGCCGATTCTCGGTTGGGCGATCGTAGCTGCTTTTGCCGCAGTTTTTGCAATTTTGATTATCAAACGCAACCGTGAGATCGCACGCGAAGCTGCCGAAAAGAAGGCAAGCAAAGAGGTAACGGTATGACACCAACGGATATTATCGTTCTTGTTGTTGTAGCACTGGTAATCGGTGGCGCAAGCTTTTATATCATTCGCGCAAAAAAGAAAGGGCAGAAGTGCATTGGTTGTCCCTATGCCAAAAACTGCTCGGGGAATTGCTCCTGTAACAAAAATTGAAACAAAACTCTCTTGCGCATGCAAGAGAGTTTTTCTTATAAAAAGACGGTATGTGTAAATACTAATCATAAAATCTTTAATGCAAAAGGAATTTACTAAAATGAAGGTTTTACACGTTATCAGCGACTCTAATATTGGGGGAGCAGGGGTGCTTTTGTCCAATTTGTTGTCCTCGTTCGACAGAGATACCGTCCAGAGCGCGGTTGCACTTCCTTGCGGCTCTAAGCTCGCTCCGCGACTGATCAAAATGGGTGTACCTGTCCTTTATTTGAGTGAGGCGTGCGACCGTGCCTCGTGGAGGTCAGTTTGGGAGCTTTCTCGCATTATCAGGCGAAATAAAGTCGACCTCGTGCACGCCAACGCGGCACTTTCTGCACGTGTTGCGGCAAGACTGTGTCACGTGCCCGTGGTGCATACAAGACATTGCTATTTTCCGCCATCGGGACTCTTTGCAAAGCCCTTTTTCAGAAGCACAGCGGGCTTTTGCAACCGTCTTTTATCCGATTATGTCATTGCCACTGCCGATGCCGCCGCCCAAAATCTGCGGCAGTTGGGCATTCCCGAGAAAAAAATAAGCGTTATCATCAACGGCTCCTTGCCCGTGCGAGAGGTAGATGAGCAAACCCTTGAGGACACGCGCAAGAAATACGGCATTCAAAAAGAGGATTTCACCGTCGGCATTTGTGCGCGCCTTGAGGATTGCAAAGGGCATGATACCTTCCTTTCTGCCGCCGCCATTTTGCGCGAGCGGCGCCCTGATATTCCGTTTCGTTTTCTTATCATCGGAGACGGAAGCCGCCGAGCCGAACTTAAAAAAATGACCGCTGACCTCGGTCTTTCGGATGAAGTGGTATTTACAGGATTCGTCGCGGATATGGCGCCCATCTATCGTATTTTGCGCGTGGGCGTCAATTGCTCTTGCGGCACTGAGACCTCTTGCCTTGCTATTTCCGAGGGGATGAGCGTGGGGCTGCCCACAATCGCCAGCGACTATGGCGGCAATGTGGCAATGATCGGGGAGAGTGGAGCGGGATTTCTTTTCCCCGTGGGAGACGCCGAAGCACTTGCAAACGCCGTTTTGCAAATTGCCACAGATACGGAGCTCGAAAAAAAGATGCAAACAGCTGCCCGTGAGCGTTACCTCTTACACTTTACTGCTGAAAAAATGAGCCGTGAGGTACAAGATGTATATGAAAAACTCACTCAAAAAAGAAAAAGCAGAAGTTAAAAACTTCTGCTTTTCTTGTTTATATTCCCAGCAAAGCCGATGCAATGGTAAAATAGATCATCAGCGTTACGGTGTCAACGATGGTCGTAATAAAGGGGCTTGCCATGACCGCAGGGTCAAGGCCGATCCGTTTTGCACCCAAGGGAAGAAGGGTACCAACCGCTTTTGCCACAACGATTGCGGAGAAAACAGTTGCACTGATTGCAAGCGTAATGATCAAATTGTTTTGCACATCACCCGAGGTGGACGTGGAGTACATTTGGAAATGGAAATCGATCGCCATTACCTTAACGAATGTAGCAACTGCCAAGGTCACACCGCAAAGCACACCAACGCGGAGTTCTTTCCAAAAGACGCGGAGCACGTTTTTGAGTTCGACCTCGCCTAAGGAAAGCGCACGAATAATGGCAACAGAGGTTTGTCCGCCCGCGTTACCGCCCGTACCCATCAGCATAGGGAAGAACGCGGTAAGAATAGCATACGTGCCGATAGCGGCCTCATATTTGGTAATAATTGTGCTGGTAAAGGTAGCGGTCAGCATCAAAAGGAGCAACCACGGAACACGTTGTTTCCAGGTTTCCCAAACGGTGGTTTTGAGGTAGGGCTTGTCTCTCGGCAGCATAGCCGCCATCTTTCCAATATCCTCGGTGGTCTCGGTTTCAATAACCTCGAGAGCATCATCGACGGTTACAAGACCGACCAAGCGTTTTTCCTTATCGACAATAGGGAGGGCAATGATACCGTAGTGCGAGATCATGTTTGCAACCTTTTCTCGGTCATCATGTGTGGAGGCATACAAAACATTTTCGTTCATAATGTCGCCAATCAGCTGCTCCGGCTCTGCAAACAGCAACTGCTTGAGCACAACAACGCCCTCAAGCACGCGCTTTTGGTCGGTGACGTAGGCAACGTAAACCGTTTCTTTGTCAAGACCGATGCGGCGAATGCGCGTAACGGCATCTGCACAAGTCATATTTTTGCGCAGATCGATAAACTCGCTTGTCATAATGCTACCCGCACTTTCCTCGGGGTAGGCCAAGAAGCGGTTGATCTCCTCGCGCGTTTCGGGTGTAGCATTTTTCATAATACGCTTAACCACGCTTGCAGGCATTTCCTCAAGCATATCAACGGCGTCGTCTGTGTAAAGCTCTTCCAGCATTTCACCGATTTCGCGGTCGGTCATGTGCACAATGATCAATTCCTGCAGGTCGGGATCCAGCTCGGCAAACACCTCAGCGGCAACATCCTTTTTGAAAAGGCGGAACACGCGGGATACTTGATCCTCAGGAAACTGCGAGAGCAGATCTGCGGCATCTACGGGGTTGCATTTATCTATTTCTTGTATAAACTCAGCATATTTTTTCTGCAAGAGCAATTCTTGCAGTGCTTCAAATTCCAAAACATTTGTTTCGGGCATCAGTTACACCTCCTTTTTTGGGGAGAACGCGATGTGACAAGGAAGTTACGTATTATCAGAAAGTGCGTTCAGCGTTTTTTGATAGCTTACAAGCTTTGCCTCGGCCTCGGCTTGATCAACAGCTTCAAGCATATAGTAGAATTTAATCTTGGGCTCGGTTCCCGAGGGGCGTGCAACGATCACGTCGCCGTTTGCCAAGCGATAGTAAAGCACGTTGGAGGAGGGAAGTCCCGTGGGGCGAACCTCGCCACCCTCGGTAATGGTTCCCTTGCCGTAGTCGCCTACGAGCGTTACGGCAACACCGCCAAACTCGGTGGGGGGATTGTTGCGAAGTCCATCCATCAGTGCCGCCATGCGACGGGGACCGTCAAGACCTTCCATATAGACCTCAACGTTTCGCTCGAGGCAGAAGCCATACTTTTCAAACAGAGCCGAAAGAGCATCCGAAAGAGTCATACCTTTTGCTTGATAATACGCGGTCATTTCGCAGATGAGCATAGCGGTAACAACTGCGTCCTTATCGCGTGCATAGGTGCCCTTAAGATAGCCGTAGCTTTCCTCAAAGCCGAACAAAAAGCTACCGTCGCCGCTCTTTTCGTAGTTTTTAATGACTTCACCGATGAACTTAAAGCCGGTGAGCACGTTGTGCATCTTAACGCCGTTGGCGGCACAGATCTTTGCGGCAAGCTCACTGGTAACAATGCTCTTTACAACGTAGGGGTTGTGGGGCATTGTGTTCGTTTCCTTGTATGCGGTGATGATATAATCCACCAAAAGTGTACCCATTTGGTTGCCTGTTATAGTAGCAAAGGAGCCGTCAGGCGTGCGCGTCATAACACCAACGCGGTCGGCATCGGGGTCGGTTGCAATCACGAGATCAGAGCCAACCTTGTTTGCGACCTCAATGCCGAGAACAAACGCCTCGGGATATTCGGGGTTGGGCTTTTTGACAGTGGGGAAGCTGCCGTCAATGACCATCTGCTCGTCAACCGTGTAAAGATGCTTCAGCCCCACACGCTTCAAAATCGCAGGAACAAGCTTGTAGCCCGTGCCGTGCAGAGGGGTGTAGACGATCTTGAGCTCATCAGCAACAGCGGTAATAGCATCGGGATTGACCGCTTGTGTCGCTACTCTGGCGAGATACTTTTCGTCCATCTCCTCACCAATGATGGTGACAAGACCTGTATCGAGTGCCTCGTTAAGGGGCATTTTCTGAACGTCGGCAAAGATGTCAAGACGCGCGATCTCTGCGGCTACCGTGTCGGCGTGCTCGGGGGGAAGCTGTGCACCGTCCTCCCAATATGCCTTGTAGCCGTTGTATTCCTTGGGATTGTGAGAAGCAGTTACGTTAATGCCCGCAACACAAGAGAGCTCGCGCAAGGCAAAGGAGAGCTCGGGGGTGGGGCGCAGAGAATCGAAAAGGTAAACCTTGATGCCGTTTGCGGCAAGCACGGATGCTGCGGTTTCGGCAAAGGTTTGGGAGTTGAGACGGCTATCGCAGGCAATGGCAACGCCGTCGTTGGCGCGACCCTCGCGCACGATCAAATTTGCAAGACCTTGCGTTGCGTGTGCCACGGTGTGCACGTTCATTGCGTTCAGTCCTACCTTCATCGTGCCGCGCAGACCGGCAGTACCAAAGGAAAGGCCGGACGAAAAGCGCAAAGCAACCTCGTCCTCATTGCCCGCAATGGCACGCAGCTCTGCCTTTTCGGCATCGGTCAGCGCATCGGCATTCAGCCATTTGTAGTAGTTGTTCCAAAATTCTTTCATAAAAGATCCTCCAAGAGATGAGATGTAGTTAATCTAAGAGGTAACCAAAAGTAGAATATGTCAGTTTTTTTCAAGATATGCAGAGAGTGCCTGTGCAAGCTGGTCGGGGCAGGAGGTGCTCTTCATACCGCAACGAATGCCCGAAAGACGTTCAACGGCCTCGGTAACGGAGTAGCCCTTAACGAGTGCTGCAACGCCTTGGGTATTGCCATGGCAGCCGCCAACAAAGCGGACCTCGGCAATAATGCCGTCCTCAATTGCAATTTCAATAGCGCGGGAGCATACGCCCTTTGTGGTGTAAGTAAAACGATCCATAATTTTTATCATCCTTTCTGTTTGATGTGAGAATAAATACCAATGGGAGTGTATTGCGGTGCGGCGGTTGCAAGATAGAGCAAAAAAGAGTAAAGGTTGCCGCCGAAAATAGCAAAGGTCAAATTGAAGCAGAATTTTTCCCCTTCTTTGTCAATGGGGAGCGTGTTAAGAGAAATAAGGGAAAGTCCAAAAAAGCTTGCTGCACTCAAAACGTTTGCAACAATTCCGGCGAATTCACCGGGGAGTGAGCATCGAAAGTACCCCTTTTTTTCGGTGTCGGGGGAGAATAGTGGGAGCATATTGCGCCGCAAAAGAGCAAAGCGCGTGCTGCGCGAGGCATCGGCACCTGCAATATCGCAAACGGCGGCAATTTTGAGGTCGTATTGTGCAATGAGCTTGGCAAAGCCGATCAATTCGCCCTCAACTGCGTTTTCTACGGGGAGTATGCAAAACTCACAGTGCCCATTGTAAACGTCCTCGCATGCGGCGTGAAAGCTGTGTGCATAAGCGGCACGCGCATCGGCCACAAGAGGTGCAAAGGCAAGATAAGCATCGTCGGTATAGCTGCTTTTTTGATAGACAATGCGTCCTGCGCCGTGCGGTGCAACCTCTTCCAAGTCGGGAAAGAGCACGGGTAGGAGTGGTTCTCGGTCTCGCAATTCTTCATAGAGAGCTTGCGAGAGGATCATACACTGCCGCGACTCCAAAATGTTGCGTGAGCGCGAAAGCATTTCGGCATTGCTCGTCAGCGTATTGGCGGACGGTTCCGTTAGAGAAACGCGGGAATAGGGGAGTGCGGAAAGCATATCGGCGAGGTCATCGCCCTGTGCAATCTCGATCGCCAATTCACGCAGATGAGCGATCTCCTGCTCGCCAAGCAAATCGGCGCGCTCGGTCAATTCCCTCAAATTTTCGGCAATAACCGTCTCGGGTGAATAAGTGTTAAAATCTCTCATTACAAAAGTCCCAAAACGGTGTAACTGTCAGAAAGAAATTTTTGCAATTCCTCGGCAGAAAGCTTCTTTTGCGAGAGCTGTGCCAGACCGTAAAGATATGCCGCCATAACCTCCTGCTTTTCACCTTCTGCGCCCTCCAACTTGGAAATCAAAGGAGAGGAAAGATTGAGTGTGAGAGTAACCTCTTGCGGATAGGAGCTCATACCCATATTCATGCCGTTCATGGCATAAAGCTTGAGCATTTCGTCCATACGGCGAGATTGTTCGGAGAGTGTTATCAGTGCGGGAACGCTTGTGTCCTTCAAGGTAGCAAATTCCACCTTGAGCTCCTCATTGCCGCTCACCTTTTTGAAAAGGGAAACAAGACCCTCTTTTTGGGCAGCTTCACCGTTCTCTTTGAGAGCAGATGCAATACCCGCGTCAATACGCAAATATTTTACGGTGCTATCGTACATTTCAAGGGTGGAAAGGAACTGTGCATCCAAGGGCTTTTGGCAAACGGCAATGCGAATGTCCTCAGAGGAGAACATGGCAATATACTGTGCCTGTGCGGCTTTATCGGATGTGTAATAAACCGTGTTTTCGTGCTTTTCCTTCGCGCCTTCCAAATAGTCGGCGGTGGTGACAAAAGAGCCGTCGGTCAACTCAAGCAAAAGCGAATCTTTTACGCGGTCATAAAATTTGCGGTCGCGCATGCAGGCGTATTCCACAAAGGTGCGAATGTCGTTCCAAACCTTTTCGTATTCCTCGCGTGCGACGTTGCAAAGACTGTTCAGCTTGTCGGCTACCTTCTTTGTGATGTGTGCTGCTACGCGGGAAACATAGGTGTTGTTTTGCAGATAGCTGCGGGATACGTTGAGAGGGAGCTCGGGGCAATCGAGAACACCCTTGAGCATTAACAGATATTCGGGAATGACCTCTTTAATGTTGTCGGCTACGAATACCTGATTGTAATAAAGTTTAACTTGTCCTTCGATCGATTCAAACTCGTTGGTAATGCGGGGAAAATAGAGAATACCGCGGAAGTTGAGGGGATAGTCGGCGTTAACGTGGATCCAGAACAAGGGCTCGCGCCAATCGTGAAATACCTTGTGATAGAATTCCTTGTATTCTTCCTCGGTGCAATCCGAGGGATTTTTGAGCCAAAGGGGAGTGGTATCGTTAATGGGAGATGGGATTTCCTCGTCCTCTTTCTTTTCTGCATCAGCGGCAGAAAAATAGATCTCAACAGGCATAAATGCACAGTATTTTTCAAGGATTTCTTCAATCTTTTCTCTTTCAAGGTAAGCTGCTTCTTCCTCGGAAATGTGCATAACAACGGTGGTGCCGTGACTATCGCGCACGCCTGCAGAGGTTTCAAATTCACCGTCCGCATTGCAGCTCCAATAAACGGCAGAGGCGTCGGTATAGGACTTTGTGATCACCTCTACGCGCTCGCTGACCATAAAAGAGGAATAAAAGCCGAGACCAAAGTGACCGATAATGCCGTTGTTCTTGTTGTCGCCCTCGTATTTTTCAACGAACTCCAAAGCGCCCGAAAGAGCGATCTGGCAAATGTAGCGATCGAGCTCATCGGCAGTCATACCGATGCCGTTGTCACTTACGGTCAAGGTTTTGGCGTCTTTATCCAAAGTAACGTCTACGCGATAAGCTTCCTCACCGCCGTCATATTGACCGAGAGAGGCAAGACGGCGCAGTTTGGTAACGGCATCGCAGGCGTTTGATACGATCTCGCGCAAAAAGATGTCTTTTTCGGAATACAGCCACTTTTTAATAACGGGGAATATATGCGCGGTTTGTACGGTGATACCGCCTTTTCTGTTCAAGTTTTCTTGGTTCATAAAAACCTCCGGGGGGAAAAATAGATTACTCTTCTGTTACTGTCAGTTGCTCTTGTGTGATTTCTTCTGCAGGAGTGATGCTTTCGTATGCCGTAACCTCGGGAGAGGATTCTTCCGCTTCGGGCATGCGGGTTGCATCAAGATATTCACCCACGCACGCGGCAAGGGTCGCATTGCTTTGTGCGGAATACAGATCGTACTTGTTTGCAAGCGAGAACGCCAACAGGTGTGTTTTTTCCTCTTGTGTCAAAGGTCCGTAACCTGCGGAAAGACTGATTCTCTCCTTTTTGCGGCGGGATTTTTTCTTGCTGTCGGTTTCTTCTGCAACCTCGGTGGGCAAGCCCTTGGCTTCCAGACGCTTATTGAGGAACTCTTTGGTCAACTCAATGATGGTTGCAAAGAGGGGAACGCCGAGCACCATGCCTGCCAAGCCCCAAATAGCACCCATTACTGTAATGGAAATCATAACGCAAAGGGAGCTGACACCCGTGTTTTCACCGAGGATCTTAGGCGCGATGATATTGCCGTCGATCTGTTGAACGATAAGGATGCAGAGAAGGAAGGGAATGACCTTAATGGGATCGGTCAGGAGCACGATGACAGCCGAAGGAATTACACCGATCCAAGGTCCTACCACAGGAACAATATCGGTAATACCGATTACAACCGCTATCAGGAGCGAGTAGGGGACCTGCATGATCGAAATGATGATATAGACCATTACACCGACAATGGTGGAGTCTAAAATCTTACCGCGCAAAAATCCGCCAAAGGATTCATCTGCAATGGTGCAAACGCGCGTGATGCGTTCGTTGATGCGAGAGTTAAACAGTGCTTTTCTTGTTCGTATAACCTGCGCATAGAGTCTTTCCTTGCCTGCAAGCAGATATACGGAAATAAAGAGTCCAAAGATAATATCGGTCAAAATAAAGAAAGTGTCGCCGATATACTCGAAAAGGACGAGAATGGTGCTGCCGGAAAGCAAACGGTCCATCAATCCCTCAACGTTTACGTTTGCTACGATCCAATCTAGCCCATCCTTCAGCATTTCGGGTTTCACGGGGGGAATGTTTACACCAAGACTTGCATTAAGCTTTGACAAAAATCCATTGATGGTTTCCAAGGACGTTGCGAGGAGTGTTTCGTAGTTTTCCAAAAAGTCGAGCACACTTGTCAAAAGCTGGGGAACAATGAGCATCAGCAAAATGACAACGATCAGCGCGAGTACAAGGTAGGTTCCGATCAGAGAAAGCGTGCGGCGCAAGGAAAAGGAGCGAATGCTACCGAATACGTACCGCTCAAACATACGGAAGATGGGGTTGGCAAGGTAGGCAACGACCGCACCGATTATAACGGGGCGCAAAATGCGAAATACCTGGGAGATAAACGCGGAGAAGCTATCGCGTTTGACGATGATAAATACAGCAGCCAAAGCAGCCAAAATGATCCAAAAAGCCCAAAGCTTTATTTGCTTTCTGTTCATCATGCCTTCACACCTCCCATTTCATCGGATTCTTCAATGCCGTCAAGAGCTGCTTCCAGCATTTCTTCATAACGGGCATTGCTGGCGGAGCGCACGGTCTTTTCAACCGACTCGGTTGAAAACTGTGTCAGCACCTCGGGGGGAGCGTCGGATAAAAGATTCATTCTTCTTGCACGTTGATAAGCTGCGAGGAATCTGCGATCCTTCTTTGTAAGATTTGCTTCCTCACCGTTTGCAATTTGATGATTGATGTGCAAAGCGCGCTTTTCAATGCGAATGATCAAGCGTCCAAGTCGGGATTTGGACATGTGCAAATAGTCCATCGAAAGGTCGGGAGCAAAATAGTTTTCTGTGTCATCGGGCATACGCTTGTGCTGCAAACGCTTATGAATGAGGTCATCGAACAAATCAACCAAGGTGGCAAACAGGGGAACGGCAACGATCAAGCCGACAAGGCCAAACATTGTGCCCATGGTGCAAATGGCAATGATGACGCACAAGGGGCCAACACCCGTGTTATAGCCGAGAATTCTCGGGCTGATGATGTTGCTGTCGATCTGATAGATGACAAACATGATCAGCATAAAGGGAATTGCAAGAGATGCATCTGTCAGGAGTAAGAGAATAAAAGCGGGAATAAAGCCGATCAAGAATCCAACAGCGGGAATGATGTTCCAAACGGCAATCGAGGTGGCGATCAAGAGGGAATGCGGCATTTGGAAAAGCGAAACAACAATGTAAGTCAGCACACCAACGATCAGCGAGTCAAGCAAGCGTCCCTTTGCAAATTTTCCAAACAGATTGTTTGCGGTGGTGCACACCTTGGTAATTCTTTGGTTAATCTTGTCGCTGAATATTGCGTTGCGGAATTTCATAATTTGAGAGTAGCGCATTTCCTTAGATGTGAGGAAGTAAATGGAAATAAAGATTGCAAAAATAACATCGGTCGCACCCGAAAGAAAGGCACTGACGCCGCTTGTCAGCGTGGGGATCGCCTCCTTAAGTTCATCTAAAATGTTCCCAACCAAGGTGGAAACAACGCCGGAGTCTACTTGCCCCAATGCGTTTTTGATTTTGAAGAACTTGAAGATCGTGCCGTTGATACCGTTCAAAACACCGTTGATGCTTGCAATGGCACCGTCAATGTAGCTTTGGTAGTTCGTAGCAATGCTCATAAAGGCAGACATCAGTTGCGGGACGATCAGCAAAACGATCAGCCCAACCAAAAGCAGTGCAATGATATAGGTCAAAAGCAAGGAGATGGCACGGCGAGCGGCGGCGGGGTACACGCGGTAAAACACCCGTCTCTCCAAAACGCGGAATATGGGATTGAGAAGATAAGCAAACACAAGGCCTAAAATGACGGGGCTGAAGATGTCAATAACAAGGGCGATCCATGCGTTGATTTCTCTATAAAAGGCGATCATCAAAAGGAGCAAAAATCCGCCGGCGATAAGCAAAAGGCGATTGATGAGTTGATGATTGCCGTTTTCCTTTTTTTGCAATGTCATTTGTTCGTAGTACTCCTTTGAATACAAAATAATCCACTATAATTTTATACCAATTTTGTCCCCGAGTCAAGCCCTTTTTTAATTTTTTAATATTATTTACAAAAATTATTGCAAACGCGCGTGTTTTGTGGTAAAATGATAATAGAATTACGATACAAGAGGGAGAACGATGCACACCGAAAGAGCCAATGCTAAAATCAACGCTTATCTGAATATTCAATCGCGGCGCGATGACGGTTATCACAACATTGTCAGCTTAATGCAAACAGTCTCCTTGTGCGATCTTGTTACGGTCGATTTTCAACCGGCTCCGCAGACTCGCATCGCGTTATCTGTGTCCGGAAATGCCGAGCTGCCTGACGATTGCCGCAATTTGGCTTGGTGCGCCGCCGAGCGCTTCTTGCAACGAACAAGCTTAACGGGATCGGTACAGATCATGATACAAAAACACATTCCCATGGCGGCAGGCCTTGCCGGGGGAAGTGCCGATGCGGCAGCCGTTCTGCGCGCCCTCAACCGCCTGTGCGATGAGCTGCTCTCAACCGATGAACTTTGCGAAATCGGACTTACCCTCGGTGCCGACGTTCCGTTCTGCATTCGCGGCGGAGCCATGCTTGCCACGGGGGTTGGGGAGCATCTTGAGCGCATTTCCGAAATGCCAACCTGCACGCTTGTTGTTGCAATGGGGGAGGCAGGGATCTCGACCCCAAGTGCCTATGCTGCTTTGGACAAAAAATATGCTTTTTTTGAACACCGCTTTGCAGATACTGTCGCGGTTGACGAAATCATTGATTTATGGGAAAACGATGCACTTGCGGCATCTTGCACTTGTTTTTACAACATTTTTGAAGAGGTGGTCCCAAAAGAGAACACCGACGTTTGCGCCATCAAAAAAATGATGAATGAGAGCGGTGCGGTACGCTCGATGATGAGCGGTAGCGGTCCTTCTGTTTTTGGCATCTTCCAAACACAAAGCGAGGCAGAGGCGGCGTGTGCAGCTCTTCAAGAAAAAGGGTATAAAGCATTTGTTTGCCACCCACGCGGAGAATATCTCGATTAAAATGTGAGAATTTTCGCGTTTGTTCATATGTAGTTCATAACAAAGGTGTAACATATATTTAATTTTGTGTTTATGCGCGTGTCGCATAAGAAAGGAATCTAAATTGAGAGAAAAAAATGAATTGACTGCTTGTCGCCGCAAGACCTCTATCGGCGGTCAGGCATTGATGGAGGGTATTATGATGCGTGGTCCCAAAATGACCGCAATGGCAGTTCGTAATACCAAGGGCGAGATTGTTATGGAGGAGTTTGAGACCACAACAAAAAAGCGCCCCGCATTTTGCCGTTGGCCTGTTATCCGCGGTATTATCGGTTATATCGACACCATGATGCTCGGTTACAAGTGCCTGATGCGCTCTGCAGAGCTCTCGGGTCTTGAGGACGTTGTTGAAGAAAAGCCCAAAAAGAAGAAGGGCAAAAAGGCGGAGCAAACGGTTGCAGAAGAAGTACCCGTTACCGAGCCCGCAGAAACTACTGCCGAAGAACCCGTGACCGAGAACGTGGAAGAAAAGAAGGAAGAGAAGATCCCCGCTTGGATGATGGCGCTCGTTTCCGTTGTCAGCGTAGTGCTTGGCTTTGGTCTTGCCATTGGCTTGTTTATTCTGCTTCCCACATTCCTTTACGGTTTGGTAGCACCCTTTATCGAGGGAGAAAACCTTGTCCTCAACTCCATTTGGAAGTCTTTGATCGAGGGTGTTCTCAAGGTTGTTCTGCTTGTAGGATATATGGCAGCGATCTCCTTAATGAAGGATATTCGCCGTACCTATATGTATCACGGTGCCGAGCATAAGACCATTTTCTGCTACGAGGCAGGCCTGCCTCTCACCGTTGAGAACGTGCGTCTGCAAAGCCGTTTCCACCCCCGTTGCGGTACCTCATTTCTCATTTTAATGGTACTGGTCAGCATTTTTATTTCTTTCTTTATTGACCCTATTTCCGCGGCTATCAGTGGGGAGGTTCTTCCTCTCGGCTTGCGCGTGCTTGTCAAATTCGCACTTCTGCCCATCATCGTTGGTGTTGGCTATGAGCTGATCAAATTTGCAGGCAGACACGATAACGTTGTAACAAAAATCATTTCCATGCCCGGCGTTTGGCTCCAACACCTGACTGTTTTTGAGCCGGAAGACGGTATGATCGAATGTGCTATTGCCGCTGTTGAGCGTGTTATTCCCGACGACGGCAGTGATAACTGGTAAGTGTGAGGACGGTATGAATACAGAACTGATCAAAAAGCAGGCAAAAAATGCCGTTAGCGAATTGCTTTCGGCAGCAAGCTTGAACAGGGGAGACATTCTCGTGGTAGGGTGTTCTTCTTCCGAGATTGTGGGTGCAACCATCGGTCACGGCTCGAGCATCGAGGCGGCAGCAGCCGTTTTCAAGGCGATCTATCCCATTTTGAAGGAGCAGGGCATTTACCTTGCTGCACAGTGCTGTGAGCACCTCAATCGGGCTCTTATCGTTGAGCGTGCGTGTGCCAAGGCATACGGACTCGAAGAGGTTTGTGTTGTTCCGCAACCCAAGGCAGGCGGCTCCTTTGCCACCACCGCGTGGGCAAATTTTGATGCTCCCGTAGCAGTCGAGGAGATCCGCGCGCAGGCGGGACTTGATATCGGCGGAACACTCATCGGCATGCATCTTTGCCGTGTAGCTGTTCCCGTACGCTTGAGTGAGAACCGCATCGGCGATGCCATTCTGCTTGCCGCGCGTACACGCCCCAAGTTTATCGGCGGTATTCGCGCAAGGTATGAATAAAGGGAAGCATCTTTGTTTTTGGATAAAAAAACAAAAAATATCCCAAATTCTATTGACAACCAATGTTTTATTATGTTATAATAAAATAAATTGGGTTTTCCAATGGTAAGCATCTAGCCCTTCCAAACAGCTTTGTTTGGCAACAGAAAGGAGTGACAGTCTCTTATGGAGATAGCAATCATTGCTCACGACCTGAAAAAAGAATTGATGACTGAGTTTTGCATCGCATACTGCGGCATTCTCAGCAAGCATAATTTGTGCGCTACCAGCATTACCGCAAAGTACATTGCCGATGCTACGGGACTCGAGATCGAGCGTCTGATGGCAGGCATTCACGGCGGCAAACAGCAAATCGCATCTCGCATTTCCTGCAACGAGATCGACGTGCTCTTGTATTTTAAGGACACACGTCCCGATTCTCAAATGGAAGAGATCGACACCGAGTTGTTGCGCCTTTGCGACCTCTACAACGTTCCGGTAGCAACTAACATTGCAACGGCAGAAGTCATTGTTACCGCGCTCGATCGCGGCGACCTTGATTGGCGCGAGATCTACAATCCTCGCTCTGCTTACAACCGTGCCGCAAAAAAGAAGCCGGCACAATTTCTCTTTGACGAATAATTCGTCAAACAGTTAAGACACGTCCCACACGAAGGGCACGCACAGAGAATAGACCACTCCCGCGGAGTTGCTGAAAGGTCTTGGTGCAGTCGTTTGGGGTACCACTTAGCTGCAAAATCATATACTAATGAAGTAAAACGTCCGGGTGGAACCGTGCGGAATTGATCCACACCCCGAACAGAGGCATTTTTGCTATCTGTCGGGGTGTGTTTTTTTAGTGAATAATTTTCTCACATATAGAAAGGAAACCAAACCATGAAAATCAAAATTTTGGATCAGGTAAGAGAATACGATGCTCCCGTAACCGTATACGATGCGGCAAAGGATATGGAGCTGATTACGCGCGCCGTTATCGGTGCAGAGATCGGCGGCGAGACCGTTGCGCTCACCAAAGAACTTACTGCCGATGCCGAGGTTAAGCTCCTCACCTTTGAGGATGCGGCAGGTAAGCATCTCTTCCGCCACACTGCGGCACACATCTTGGCGCAAGCAGTAAAGAGACTCTATCCCAATGCCAAGCTGACCATCGGTCCCGCTATCGACAACGGCTATTATTATGATATTGATTCCGAAGTTCCTTTCGGTGCAGATGCTCTCAAGGCAATTGAGGGCGAGATGAAGAAGATCGTTAAGGAAAACCTTAAGATTGAACGCTTTGAACTTCCCAGAGCAGAGGCAATTGCGCTGATGCAAGAGAAGGACGAGCCCTACAAGGTTCAACTCATTGAAGAGCTCCCCGAGGGTGCCGTTATCAGCTTCTACCGTCAGGGCGAGTTTACCGACCTTTGTGCAGGTCCTCACCTCTTCAGCACGGGTGCCGTTAAGGCATTCAAGCTCACCCAATGCACGGGTGCTTATTGGAAGGGCGACCAAAAGAATAAGATGCTCCAGCGCATCTACGGTATCGCTTATCCCTCTAAGGATGAAATGAACGCATACCTGCAACAGCAGGAGGAAGCCCTCAAGCGCGACCACAACAAGCTTGGCCGCGAGCTCGAGCTCTTTACCACCGTTGATTCTATCGGACAGGGCCTTCCTGTAATGCTTCCCAAGGGCGCACGTGTTATTCAATTGCTCCAAAGATGGGTAGAGGATGAGGAACAAAAGCGTGGCTATCTGCTCACCAAAACGCCCCTGATGGCAAAGAGAGATCTTTACAAGATCTCCGGTCACTGGGATCACTACCTTGACGGCATGTTCGTTTTGGGCGATCCTTACGATGAAACCAAGGAATGCTTTGCACTCCGTCCCATGACCTGTCCCTTCCAATATCAGGTATTCCTCAACAAAAAGCGCTCTTACCGTGATCTTCCCATGCGTCTGGGTGAGACCTCCACGCTCTTCCGTAACGAGGATTCCGGCGAGATGCACGGTCTTATCCGCGTTCGTCAATTCACCATCTCTGAGGGACACCTCATTCTGCGCCCCGACCAATTGGCAGAGGAATTCAAGGGTTGCCTTGACCTCGCTATGTATATGCTCGAAACCCTTGGACTCAAAGAAGATTGCTCCTTCCGCTTCTCGCAATGGGATCCCGCACGTACCGATAAATACGAGGGCACTCCCGAGCAATGGAACGAAGCGCAGGGCATTATGAAGAAGCTTTTGGATGAAAACAATATCAACTATGCCATCGGCGTGGATGAAGCTGCTTTCTACGGTCCTAAGCTCGATATTCAAATCAAGAACGTGTTTGGCAAAGAGGACACCCTTATTACCATTCAAATCGACATGCTGCTTGCAAAGAAGTTTGGCATGGAATACGTTGATTCCAACAACCAACTCGTAACGCCTTATATCATTCACCGCACCACTATGGGCTGCTACGAGAGAACACTCGCGCTCCTCATCGAAAAGTATGCAGGTGCATTCCCGCTGTGGCTGGCTCCCGAGCAGGTGCGCATTCTGCCCATCGGCGACGAGCACATCGACTATGCAAAATCGGTATGCGATAAGCTCGAGGCCGCAGGTCTGCGTGCAGTATTGGATGATTCCTCCAACACCATTGGCTACAAGATTCGTAATACCCAGCTCCAAAAGGTACCGTATATGCTTATTATCGGTGCTAAGGAAGTGGAAGAAGGAACCGTATCTGTACGTAACCGTGCAGGCGAAACCGTTTCTAAGCCCGTTGATACCTTCCTTGCAGAAGCACTCCTCGAGGTTGCAACCAAAAAGAGATAAGAAACAATTTAGCGGAGAGGGAAACCTCTCCGCTTTTTTGCTCTTTTTCTGTTGACATTTCCCACAAAATATAGTATAATCTCAGTGTAACCGCTATTTTTGTGCATTTGATGCAAATTGCCCAAACAAATTACCTTGACCGCTTATAATAAAAATGATATAATTCTTTGTGAAAATGGCGCGCTTTTTCGACAAAAAAGTGCAAAGCCAACAAGCAAAGGAGATATCACTATGCATTACGTTCTTTACAACACTCTTTCCGCTAATAAGCAAGGTCTTGAATATTCCCGTCTGTTGCTTGGCAATTCCGTTCCCGAGGATGCAAAAATGGTTGAGCTTTCTTCCATTGCAAGTTATGCCGATTTTTGGGCAGGTATCGATCTTGAAAACGATACCGTTGTTCTTTCGGGTGGTGACGGAACGCTCAATCGCTTTGTTAACGAAAACGTTGGTTTGACGCTTCCCAAAAACCTGTTCTATTTTGCATCGGGCAGCGGCAACGACTTCAAAAAAGACGTAGCGGACGATGACACAACGCTCATTCCCTTGCACAAATATATCCAGGATCTTCCCACCGTTACCGTAAACGGCAAGACCTCTTACTTCATCAACGGCATTGGCTACGGCATTGACGGCTACTGCTGTGAGGAAGGGGATAAGCAAAAGGAAAAATCAGATAAGCCCGTCAATTACACCTCTATTGCTATCAAGGGCCTTTTGTTCCACTTTAAGCCCAGAAACGCCAAGGTAACCGTTGACGGCGTTACCAAGGAATACAAAAAGGTTTGGATCGCACCCACCATGAAGGGCAGATTCTACGGCGGCGGTATGATGGTCGCTCCCGAGCAGGATCGATTCGATCCCGAAGGAATGGTATCCTTTGCACCGCTTTCCAATTCCGGTGCACTCCACACCTTAATGATTTTTCCCTCTATTTTCAAAGGGGAACACGTAAAGCACACCAAGCAGGTTGAAGTTCTCAGAGGTCACGAGATCACCGTTGAATTCGACCGTCCCACGTCGCTGCAAATCGACGGCGAGACTGTTCTTGGTGTTACATCCTACACTGTTAAAACCGGCAAGACTGCAAACAAAAAGGAGTGTGTGGCTGCCGAGGTATAAGAAAGGCCGCTTTTATGCTTTGTTACATTTTCATGGCGCTTTCCGCGCTGGGCAGTATTCTGCTTGTTTTTGGCACACAAATTCATTGGCTGTGGCTTTTGCCCATCGGTCTTGGAGCGTATGTGGCGCTTAATGCACTCTTTTTCTTGGGGCTTTGGTTTTCTACCATCTTTTTGCCAAAAAAGGATCCCATCGACAAGCCGCGCAACTTTTACGGCATTATTCAGTTCGTTTGCGATTGGGCAATGACCGCTTTGCGCGTTAAGATCAACTTTAAGGGAATGGAAAAATTCCCGGATGAGCCCTTTGTGCTCGTTTCCAATCACATTTCCAATTTCGACCCCGTAGTTGTTTTGGCAAAGGTGAAGGGAAGAAAGATCGCCTTTATTTCCAAGCCCTCAAATTTCAAAATTCCCGTAGCAGGTCCTTACACACACAACGCGGGCTTTTTGGCAATTGACCGTCAAAATGCGATGAAGGCGATGCGTACCATCAAGCGTGCCGCCGAGCTTGTTGTCAGTGAACAGATGATCATGGGGATTTATCCCGAGGGAACACGCAGCAAAACGGGCGAGCTCCTTGAGTTCAAAGAGGGCGCATTCCTGCTTGCCAAGCGAGCAAAAGCTCCCGTTGTAGTCATCACCACCAAAGGAACCAATCAAATCGCTAAACGTATGATCCTCAAAGCCACCAAGGTCGATCTTGAAGTAATTGAGGTAATCGATAAAGAAACAGTACAAGATATGAAGCTGAGCGATCTTTCCGCACACGTGCGCGAAAGCATTGCAAACGCTCTCTAATAAAGAAAATAGTCAAAAGAGAGGTGCTCCGAATGAACTTGCAACTCCTTACCAAAAGCAATTTGCACACGCACACCGATTTTGCCGACGGAAAAAACACGGCAGAAGAGGTCGTTTTGGCTGCAATTGATGCGGGAATGGACGTGCTTGGATTTTCGGAGCACTCTTTTCATGCCAATCCAACCGTGTTTGGAATGCAATCTCCCGAGCGACAGCAGGAATACAAGCAAGAGATCTACCGCCTTAAGAACATTTACGCCGATCGCATCAAAATTCTCTGCGGCATTGAGCAAGATTCCCACAGTGGCATTCCTACCGACGTCTACGATTACGTTATCGGCTCGGTGCATTATATCAACCTCGGTGGCGAGCTTTGCTGTGTCGATCTCTCGGCACAAACCACGCTCAACGCCATTAGAATGCATTGCGGCGGTGACCCGATTGCCTATGCCAAGGCATACTTTGAAGCGGTTGCAAGGGTAGAGAGTGACACCCAATGCGATATCGTCGGTCACTTTGATCTTTTAACCAAATTCAACGAACGCACCGCTATTTTTGATACGAGCGATCCGCGCTATATCAAAGCAGGGCTTGAAGCTCTTGACGCACTACTCGAAAAAGACGTTATCTTTGAAGTCAACACGGGTGCCATGGCGCGCGGATATCGCACCACGCCGTATCCTGCACCTATCTTTTTGCGCCGCATAGCGGAGAAGAGGGGAAACGTCACGCTCAATGCCGACGCACATCGCAAGGAATACCTCACCTACGGCTTTGACGTCGCCTTACAGATCTTAAAAGCAAGCGGCATTGGCTCGGTTTTGACCATGACTAAGGCGGGCTGGAAAAATATTGCCATTTAATGTCAAATCTACTTGACAACAGGGCATTTATTTGATATACTTATATCTAATCTGTTTTTTTAACAGTACCCCGAGAGGAGAGATAAAATGAACTTTTTTGATGAACTTGTAAACTATGACAAAGAGGAGTATGATGCCTGCGAATTGGAGCTGACACGTCAACGCCACAACATCGAACTCATCGCGTCCGAGAACATCGTTTCCAAGGCGGTTCTTTTGGCTGCGGGAACAGTTTTGACAAATAAATATGCCGAGGGCTTTCCCGGTAAGCGTTACTACGGCGGCTGCCAATACGTTGATATTGTAGAGGACATCGCACGTGAGAGAGCCAAGAAGCTCTTTGGTGCGGAGCATGCGAACGTACAACCGCACTGCGGTGCATCTGCAAACCTTGCCGTATTCTTTGCCTTCCTCAACCCCGGTGACACCGTTATGGGTCTCAATCTCGCTCACGGCGGACATCTCTCTCACGGTTCTCCCGTCAATATTTCGGGTAAGTACTTCAACATCGTTCCTTACAGTGTATCTGACGATACCGAAATGCTCGACTATGAAGAAATGCGCCGCATTGCACTCGAATGCCGCCCCAAACTCATTGTTGCAGGCGCAAGTGCATACTCCCGCACCATCGATTTTGCAAAGATCCGCGAAATCGCCGATGAGGTTGGCGCAATTTACATGGTGGATATGGCACACATTGCAGGTCTGGTTGCTGCAGGACTGCATCCCAGCCCGGTTCCGTATGCCGACGTTGTTACCACCACCACCCACAAGACCCTGCGCGGTCCCCGTGGCGGTTTGATCCTTTGTCGCGAAAAATGGGCAAAGCAAATCGATAAGGCCATTTTCCCCGGCACACAGGGCGGCCCCTTGATGCACATCATCGCTGCTAAAGCAGTTGCCTTTGGCGAAGCGATGACAGAGGAATTTAAGGAATACCAAAAGCAGATCATCAAAAACGCAAAGGTTCTTTGCAACGCTCTGACCGAGGCGGGCTTCCGCATCGTTTCGGGTGACACCGACAACCACCTGATGCTCATCGATCTGCGCGCATTCGGCATTACCGGCAAGGAAATGGAAAAGCGCCTTGACGAGGTACACATCACCGTCAACAAGAACGCCATTCCCAACGATCCCGAAACGCCCTTTGTTACTAGCGGTATTCGCGTAGGTACACCTGCTGTAACCTCTCGCGGCTTTGGCGAAGAGGAAATGCTCAAGATTGCAGGTTGGATCAAGGACGTTGCCACCGACTTTGAAGGAAACAAGGCAAGAATCACCGCCGAGGTCATGGCACTTTGCGAAAAGTTTCCCATTTATAACTAATTCCAATATAAAATAAGAAAAAAGCATTGACAAACGTTTTGTCTTATGCTATAATGACTTCAAATGATAGAGGCGCACCACAAGATGAGTATTCGACGTGTCAAAGCCGGCGCGGGCGTTGCGGCGGAGAAGGGCTTGGGTGCCGAAGGGCGATAGAGCGCAAGATCGACCCTGGCATTGCGGAAAATATCCGTTGTGTTGTCGCAGAAATGCGGAGAGCTATCCAAAACCCGTAAGTATGCCACCTAGTGGCTTTTGTGGGCAGGGGTACGCTCTTTGGCGCACTCCTGCTTTTCCGTTTGCAAAAGTTTGTAAAAAGGAGTTCTTTTATGAGCGAGAAACCAATTGTTCCAACAAATTGCTTTTTCCAAGGATGCTACAATCCTGCATACGAGGAACAAATTCGCATCGGTAAAGATAAATGCCATTGTTACAATCAGCTCTCGCCAAATGACAGAGAAAAACAAAACGCAATTCTTTCCGAATTGCTCGGCAAAATGGGAAAAGAGGTTATTTTCGTTCCACCGTTTTGGTGTGATTACGGCTATAACATCACCGTAGGGGATTTCTTCTATGCCAACCACAATCTTGTTATTCAAGATGGCGCAGGTGTCAGCTTTGGTGATAACGTTTTTATCGGGCCTAACTGCACCGTTACCACTGCCGAGCATGCCATCGATCCCGAATTGCGAAAAGCAGGCGTTGAGATCGCCAAGCCCGTCAAAATCGGCAACCACGTGTGGATCGGAGCAAATTCCGTCATTCTTGCAGGGGTTGAGATTGGAGACAATACCGTTATCGGTGCAGGAAGTGTGGTAACGAAATCGATTCCTTCAAACGTGGTGGCAGTTGGAGTGCCTTGCCGCGTAATGCGCACAATTACCGAAGCCGACAAAACGGCTTATCCCTTTTATCAAGCAAACGAATTATAACCGAAAGGATCTGAATACACTATGAAGCAAACAGTTTTTACAGGCGCTGCAACCGCCATCGTCACTCCATTCAAGGGGAACGAGGTAGACTATGAGCAATACGGCCGCCTCATCGAGTGGCAAATCGCACAAGGCATTGATGCTATCGTTGCCTGCGGAACCACAGGCGAGGGTTCTACACTCACCGACGAGGAACACCGCGAGGTAATTGCATATACCGTTAAAAAGGTAAACGGCCGTGTTCCCGTTATTGCGGGTACGGGCTCTAACGATACCGCATACGCGGTTGATTTGACCAAATTTGCCTGCGAAGCCGGTGCCGATGCAATGCTGTTGGTAACTCCTTATTACAATAAAGCAACTCAAAAAGGATTGATCAAGTCCTTTGAGGTAGTGGCAGATGCCAGCACAAAGCCCTGTATCCTCTATAACGTACCGTCTCGCACGGGCTGCAATTTGCTTCCCGCAAGTGCGGCAGTTCTTGCCGACCACCCCAATATCGTGGCTATCAAAGAGGCATCCGGAAATATCTCGCAAATCGCAGAGCTTGCTTCTCTTGTACGCGACAAAATGGATATCTATTCGGGTAATGATGACCAAATCGTGCCCGTCCTCTCCCTGGGCGGCAAGGGCGTTATCTCGGTGCTTTCTAACCTGATGCCTAAGGAGACCAGCCAAATGTGTCACAAGTTCTTCGCAGGCGACGTTGCAGGCAGTGCTAAGATGCAGCTTGACCTTTTGGAGCTTGTCAACGCACTCTTCTGCGAGGTCAACCCCATTCCCGTAAAGGCGGCAATGGCGGCAATGGGCTACGGTGAGAACAGCTTGCGCCTGCCCCTGACACCTATGGAACCCCAAAACGCCGAAAAGCTTTACGCGCTTATGCGTCAGCACGGCTTGATTTGAGGAAAGGAATCGTAAAGGAATGAATATTCTGATATGCGGTGTTGGCGGAAGAATGGGTAGAGAAGTGGCAAAGCTCGCCATGGACGGTGTGCGCTCTGCAAACGTTGTTGCCGGCTTTGATGTAGTCCCCCTCGACACCCGTGAATTTCCCACCTATACCGATTGGAGCGCTGTTACGGGCGATATAAATTGCATCATCGATTTTTCGCACCACAGTGCCACCGAAGCACTTTTGGACTTTGCAAAGAAAAATAATATCCCCGTGGTGATTGCCACAACGGGGCACACCGACGAGGAAAAAGAAAGCATTTTGGCAGCTGCAAAGGAGATCCCCGTATTCCACAGTGCCAACATGTCGCTTGGCATCGCATTGCTCGTTGAACTTGCCAAAACCACGGCAAAGGCATTTCCCGATGCGGATATTGAAATTATTGAAAAGCACCACAATCGCAAGCTGGATGCTCCCAGCGGAACGGCACTCTTGTTGGCAAATGCAATCAAAGAGGTTCGCAAAAATGCAAAGTTCATCTTTGGACGTTCGGGACAAGCCAAGCGAGAAGCTGAGGAAATCGGCATTCACGCCATTCGCATGGGTAATATCATCGGTGAACACGAGGTCATCGTTGGCACCGATACCCAAACCATCACGCTCAAGCACGAGGCACACAGCCGCGCACTCTTTGCCGAAGGGGCGCTTGCAGCTGCCGACTATTTGTGCGGCAAGTCGGCAGGACTCTATGATATGGAGCGCATGATTTCGGATAACTAACTCTTTGGTTGAAAATACTTTTGAAATTAAAAATAATACCTTATAGCGTTACGCATTAAAAAACGGCTCCCTTGTGTAAAGGGAGCTGGCAGCCGAATGGCTGACTGAGGGATTGTTTTATTGTATATTTAATCTTACAATCCCTCCGCCTCGCAATTGCCGCAAACCCCCAAAGCTCGCAAGTTCGCTTTGGGGAGCCCCGCCCGCTCGGCACCTCCCTTTACACAAGGGAGGCAAAAAAACAAGCAAGTATCCCCTATAAAAATGTAGTTGAATTTTAGTAACGATGAGGAAAAAACAATGATTTGTAACAATCTAACCGTCAATGAGATGGGGCACCTTTGCCTTGGCGGTCAAGATACAACAGAATTAGCAAAACAGTACGGCACACCTTTGTACCTGATGGACGAGGATCGTATCCGCGAGCGTTGCCGTACCTATATGAATGCGATGAGAGAAGCATTTGGCAATGCATCCTTGCCGCTTTATGCAAGCAAGGCGGCATCCTTCAAGCAGATCTATCGCATCATGAAGGAAGAGGGAATGGGCATTGACGTCGTTTCCTCGGGAGAGATCTGCACCGCAGTTTCGGTGGGATTTCCAATGGAGCGCGCCTATTTTCATAGCAACAACAAGACCGATGTCGACATCGATTATGCAATACAGAACGGCATTGGCTACTTTGTAGTCGATAACCGCGAGGAGCTTGATGCCATCGAGTATTTTGCTTCCAAGCGAGGCATTGTGCAAAAGATTTTGTTGCGCTTGACACCCGGCATTGATACACACACCTATGCGGCAGTCAACACGGGCAAGGTCGACTCCAAATTTGGTTCTGCCATTGAGACGGGACAAGCCGACGAGATCACCGCGTATACGCTCTCTCTTTCTCACATCAAGCTTTCGGGCTACCATTGCCACATCGGCTCGCAGGTGTTCGATTCCGATACCTTTTTGCGTGCAGCGGCAATTATGCTCAACTTTGCCAACCAAATGAGAGAGAAGTACGGTCTTATCATCGACGAACTCGACCTCGGTGGCGGTTATGGCGTGCGCTATTTGGAAGAGCACCCCGAAATCGACATCAGAGTAAACATTCTTGCCGTAGGTGAGGCAGTCAAGGCACAATGCAAGGCGCTTGACTATCCAATGCCTGCTATTCGCCTCGAGCCCGGTCGCAGTATTGTTGCCGATGCGGGAATGACACTCTACACCGTGGGAACTGTCAAGCAAATTCACGGCTACAAGAACTATGTCTCGGTTGATGGCGGTATGACCGACAACCCGCGTTTTGCCCTTTACGGCTCACCTTATACCGTTCTGTTGGCAAACCGTGCAAATGACGAAAGTACACCTTTCAAGTGCTCGGTGGTAGGGCGTTGCTGTGAGAGCGGAGATATTCTGCAAGAGAACGTCACGCTTCCTGCCAACACCGCACGCGGTGACATTTTGGCGGTCTTGACAACGGGAGCATACAATTACTCCATGTCCTCGAATTACAACCGCATTCCAAAACCCCCCGTGGTAATGCTTAAGAATGGCGAAAGCTACGTCGCCGTCAAGCGCGAAACCTTTGAGGACGTTTGCAGAAATGACATATAAACAAAAAAGACAGTTACATTGAAACGTAACTGTCTTTTTGTGTTATGATTCCATTGCTTTTGCCATTCGTTCTTCATATTGACGGCGTTCTTCAGAAGTCATTTTATTAAACTTTTTAATGGTGCGAAAGACTTTTCTTTTTCCAGAAAGATGTCTGATCCGTATCATTTGAATAGGGTAAAGAAGCAGTAATAGTCCGTAGCCCGAGGAAGCAAAAAATGCAAAAGGACGACTTGTCTTGATAACGTCGCGGCGATTTGTGCCAAACGCTTGTTTTACCGTGGCGCGTTTGCCGTTGTATTCCACCTCATAAAAGGCATAAGCCATCGGCACAATCTCTTCTAAGGCATTGACATTATCCCAAAGGTCGTATATATATTGTTTTCCAACAATATCAATGCAATCTCCGTCTTTAAGATCTGTCAGGTGGTATTCGCAGGTTACACGCAAAATAATTTGGTTAATAAACGAAACTAACTTTTTGCCGCACTTGCTTGCAACCTTGTCAAAGAAATTCTTCGGGGGAGTATCTTCCCATAAGTTATTTGTGTCTGTTTTAATCGGTGCTATGGCAATATCACATTCATTGCCGTCTATCTCCACATCCAAAAAGTGGGGTGTGGTTACAAACGGGTCTGTTTGCGGCACGTGATAATAACGCGTTCCTACGGCGTCAGTCACGCGAATATTACAGGCGTATAAACTATTTTCTAAGACCGCTAAGTGTAAAACCATTTTACACCTCGTCTGTATTCTCTCCAAACATCTTAATCTGTTCCGTAGGCAAGGTCATACCAAGATGCGAGTAAGCCAAATGTGTGACACATCTGCCACGAGGCGTGCGAGAGAGGAACCCGATCTGCATGAGATATGGCTCATACATATCTTCCAACGTGATCGCTTCTTCACCAACGGTTGCTGCAAGTGTTTCAAGACCGACGGGGCCGCCGTTGTAAAACTTGATAATGGTTTCCAGCATCCGTCTGTCTACGTTGTCAAGACCAAGCTGGTCAATCTCAAGGCGTGTCAGGGAATAGTTTGCAATTTCCTTGTCAATGCGTCCGTCGCCCTTGATTTGTGCAAAATCGCGCACACGCTTGAGTAGACGGTTTGCAATACGCGGCGTGCCGCGAGAACGGCTTGCAATTTCCATCGCGCCATCGTCGGTGATGTCCATTTCAAGGATGCCCGCATTGCGGCGCACGATGGTAGCGAGTTCTTCGGGGGTGTAAAGCTCCAATTTGAGAATCACGCCAAAGCGGTCACGCAAGGGAGTTGTCATTTGACCTGCGCGCGTAGTTGCACCAATAAGGGTAAAGCGAGGCAGATCAATACGAATGCTTCTTGCAGAGGGACCTTTACCAATAATAATGTCAAGCGCATAATCTTCCATAGCGGGGTAGAGAATTTCCTCTACGCTACGTGAAAGACGGTGAATCTCATCAATAAAGAGCACGTCGCCCTCGTTAAGATTGGTCAGTATTGCGGCAAGGTCACCTTGCTTTTCAATCGCGGGACCCGAGGTGACGCGAATATTGACGCCCATTTCGGATGCAATGATGTTGGAAAGCGTGGTCTTA
>JAZORZ010000024.1:0-2942 GCA_045656885.1 Eubacteriales bacterium | reverse complement strand
AGGACTTGAACATCTGCACAAGCGCCTCCAATGTTTAGCAAACAATTCAGTCTCTTCGGCGCTATGGCAAATTTCAAGGAAATTTGCTGTGCGATTCTTCATAACCTATTGTCCGTATCAAGAAAGAGGGAGAGCGTTTGCTCCCCCTCTTTCTTGGTACGGGTAACAGGACTTGAACATCTGCACAAGCGCCTCCAATGTTTAGCAAACAATTCAGTCTCTTCGGCGCTATGGCAAATTTCAAGGAAATTTGCTGTGCGATTCTTCATAACCTATTGTCCGTATCAAGAAAGAGGGGGAGCGTTTGCTCCCCCTCTTTCTTGGTACGGGTAACAGGACTTGAACCTGCACGAATGAACACAAGATCCTAAATCTTGCGCGTCTGCCAATTCCGCCATACCCGCATAAACCTTATATATTATACTATATGCAACGCCTTTTGTCAATACGCCTATAAAAAATATATTATTCCTCTTGCAATCCCCCTTTTTCTGTGCTACAATAAAGGCATCACAACTTATATTGGGAGGTGCACTATGGAAATTTTAAAGCAAGGTTTGGTTTTTCGCGCTGTCGAAGGGCCTTTTCGATATCAGGCGTGGCCGTCGATTTGTCAGGACGAGGACGGCGTGCTCTATGCCGCGTGGTCGGGGCTTCGTTCCTCGCACGTTTGCCCGTTTGGCAAAAATTTGATGTCTGTCAGCCGCGACGGTGGTGAAAGCTGGTCTTGCCCCACCGTTATCAACGACTCTTGGCTTGATGACCGCGATGCAGGACTGACCTATCTCGGGGACGGCAAAATGGCACTGACCTATTTCTGCCACCCTGCAAGCGTTTATCGCACCACTTGGCGCAACTGGATTTTGGGCGATGCCGAGCCGCAGTTCAAGTCCTTGATAGAGGGATTTTTAGAGTCGTATGCAAGCTACACCCCCGAACAAGACCGCTCGGGCAGCTTTATTCGCCTCTCGGGCGACTACGGCAAGAGCTGGGGCGCGCCTATCAAGAGTGTAGTCACCGCTCCCCACGGTGTTGTGAAAACCATCAGTGGCAGACTCCTCTATTTGGGCAACGAGTTCCCCGGACTTCCCCACCGCTATGATCCCGCTCTCCCCGCGGTAGAAGATAACGTTCCGCTCGAGGATCAAGATCGACTCTTCCTTTATGAAAGCTTTGACGAGGGCAAAACGTGGGAAAAAGTCTCCAAAATCGACCTCGACTATCTGACTGCAGAATATAAAAAGCTGTGTGAGCCGCACATTGTGGAACTGCCAAGCGGTGAACTGATTGCCGCCATTCGTGCCGAGAACAAAGAGGCACTCAGCACGTTCAGTCTGTATTTCGTTTCTTCCACCGACGGTGGAAAGACCTGGAGCCGCGCATGGGAGTTTGGCCGCATCGGTTCCCCCCCTCATCTCTTGCTCCGCAAGGATGGCTCTGTGGTTGTTACCTACGGACGTCGCCGTGCTCCCTTTGGCATTCGTGCTTCCATCAGCTACGACGGTTGCCGCACTTTTGGCGAGGAGATCATTCTTTCCGAAGCGCGCAACGGTGATCTCGGCTACCCTGCCACTACCGAGCTTGCTGACGGCTCTCTTGTAACCGTTTACTATCAGCCCTTTGAAAACGATAACCGTACATCCATCTTCTTTACCAAATGGAGAGTATAGTATGATTCAAAAAAACGAAAACGGCGAAATACTCTATACCTATCTTGAGGAGCATTTTGAGCCGCGCGAAAACTTTTCGCCCTACTCCTTAATGGACAAATGGCGTGTTGTGCCCATTGGCACGGCTGAATACACGTCCACAATGATTACAAGCATGGGCGGTCACCCCGAGGATATTACCCTCTCTCCCAAACTTAAGGGATGGTATAAGATCTATCTTCACGCCCCCGAGCAATGCGTTTTGCACCTAAAGCTTTCCAGTGATCCCGCGTTTTGGGTAGCATCTGTTACCACGCGCGCAGCAATCACAATGGAAGAATTCCTTTGGCGATGCGCCGATATGACGGGCGAATCGCTGACACTGACACGCAAGCTTGACGCCAGCGGCTATCACTCTATGTTGGCGGCAATTCGGTTTGTCCCTATGAGTGAGGAGGAGGTTGCAAAATATCTTTGCGAGGAAGCTCGCACCGACACCAAGCGTATTTATGCCACCGACGATATGCACAACCGTTTGTATTTTACCCATCCCCGCACGCTTGACGATTGGCGCTCTGTGGCGTTCAATTATATGCACTCTGACGTGGAATGGCTCTCGATTGAGCAGATCCGCAATTTTGTCTCCTGCCGTTTGCCTACCGATGACACGGCAAATTTCTGCTTCCCACGTGCAGGCGACCGCAACGTGCAAGAGCAGTACCCTCTTTTTGATTACAACGAGGTCCTCAAAACAGTGGTCGACCAAGGGCACAGTCAAGGGCTCAAAATGAGCGTTTCCATTCGCATGGGCGCGTGGGGACTCACCTACCCCTATGACCAATACTATTTTGATTGCGATTTTATGCAGGAGCACCCCGAGTGGCGCACCTACGACCGCAACGGAGATGAGATTGCGGCAATGTCCTATGCCTACCCCGAGGTTCGACAATTTATGGTGGACGAGGTTCTCAATATGGCTCGCTCAGGTTGTGATGCCGTCACCCTCATTTGGCACCGCGGCATTCCCTACGTGCTTTTTGAAAAGCCCGTTGCCGACCGCTTCTTTGAGCTTTACGGTGAATATCCTTACGAGCTTCCTCTTGATGATGTACGCCTCAACGCCCTGCATTGCGAAATTATGACGGGGCTTTTGCGCCAGATGCGAACCGCTCTGGACGCTGAATTCGGCAAAGGTAAGATAGGGCTGCACGTCCGCACGCTTTATTCTCCTTACGATACCAAATATGTTGGCCTTGACGTGGAGCAATGGGCAAAAGAGGGGTTGATCGATGC
>JAZORZ010000023.1:0-16387 GCA_045656885.1 Eubacteriales bacterium | reverse complement strand
GCGGTCATTGTGTTGGTGTGCTCCCCATCGGTGGCGGAAATCAACATCCATTGCTTGTCAATGCGGTTAAAAATGGCGTCAACGTCTTTGGCGGATACGTGTTCAAATGTATTCATAAGAGAACTTTCCTTTCTAAATGTTTCTACCTATTATCATACTCCAAAAAAACGCAAAATGCAATCAAAGAGCAAAAAATTTACAAAAAGCCGCCAAAAGAGCCTTGGCTTATGAACGAAATGTTAACATTTGAAAGGAAACTCTTGACAATAGGCACACAGTGTGCTATAATGGACACACTGTGTGCTGAAAGGAAGGTGAATTTGTGGCAGTCTCACAAAACGGCTTGATAGTTGATGAAATGTCCGATAGAATTATTACGGTTGCCGAACGAATGGCAATGACAAACGGTGCACACACTGTCAATGTACGCAAAATTCTTTTGGAGCTTGGCATCACAAACCGTGTGTTTTATAACCGTTTCCGCAACGTTGAGGACGTCCTCGGCATCGTTTACCAAAGGGTAAGCGAGCAGATCCGTGCGAACGTAGCATGGGAGAGTGACACGCAAGAGGAGTTCTTCGAGCGCGTTACCGATATGGTTGCCAATACGCTCATTCGTTCCTATGACCTCAAAAAGCAATTCAACCAATACATTTTTGAAAACGACTCCCGTTCGCAAAGCAACTACGAGTGGTGGATGAACGCCATCAGACAAATGCTCACCTATGCAAAGGGCAAGGGCTACGTTCGTGCCGATGCCGACGTTGACGTGCTGAGCTACTCGCTGTGGTGCTTTTGGCGCGGCTACAATGCCGACGCCGTAGGCAGAGGCGTACCCAAGAGCGAGGCCATTAAAAACTGCAAATACAGCTTTGGCATCATTCTTGACGGCTTGCGCGCCGAGCCCGCATAACTTTAATACTTGAAATTCGGAAACAAATCCTATAAATTGATTATCGAAAGGAATTTTTCATTATGAATAAGGATATGATCCACGAGCCGAGATATTTCGACAACGTAAGAGCCCTCCTCGAATGGGCAGCAGAGGAGTACAGTAACGATACCGTTTATTCCTTCCGTCCCACACCCCGTTCCGAGGTAGAAAAAAAGACCTTTGTTGAGTTCCGTGAGGATGTACGTGCACTGGCAAGCGAGCTTTTGGCAATGGGTTGTGCAGGCCGTCACTGTGCCGTTATCGGCAAGCTTTCCTATGAGTGGGCAGAGCTTTATTATGCAACGCTTTCCATTGGTGGCGTCCTCATTCCCCTTGACCGCGACTGGCAAGCAGAGGATCTCGCCGCAACCGTTGAGCGTGCAGATGCAGAGTTTTTGTTCTGCGATGCAGACCTTAAGGAGAAGGCAGCGGTTATCGAGGGTAAGGTATCCCTTGCCGCTCCCACCGTTTACCTTGGCGGCAAAGAGGGTGACGTATCTCTCGCATCCTTGACCGAAAATGGCAGAGCAAAGTTTGCAGCCGATCCCGATGCATATTTCAATGCTCCCATCGATCCCCACACCATGGCACTGTTGGTATTCACTTCCGGCACCACCGGCAAGGGCAAGGGCGTAATGCTTTCTCAAAATGCAATCCTCTCCGACCTTTCTTCGGTTATTCCTTACATGGACTTCGGCAAAAAGACAGTAGGCGTTCTGCCTCCTCACCACACCTTCGGCTCTTCCGTTATGCTCATCGGTCACATGATGATCGGCTCCGAGATTTATATCTCCGGCGGTCTGCGCTACGTAGCAAAGGAGCTCAAGGAGCAAGAGCCCGAGCATTTGGTTATCGTCCCCTTGTATCTCGAAACCTTCTACCGCCGCATTATGGCAAACCTGAAGGAAAAGAAAAAGGAAAAGCTGGTTGCCCGCATGATCAAGGCTAGCAATGCTATGCTCAAGGTAGGAATCGACGTTCGTGCAAAGCTGTTCGGCGAGATCCGTGCGGCATTTGGCGGCAAGGTAAAAATGATCATCTCCGGCGGTGCTCCCATCAACCCCGAAATTCTCAACTTCTTTGAGGCAATCGGTATTTCCACCCTCAACGGCTACGGCATTACCGAGTGCGCACCTATTATTGCAGTTAACCGCAGCAAGCACCCCGTACGCGGCAGCGTAGGTCACGTGCTTGATATCGACACCGTTAAGATCGACCATCCCAATGAAGACGGCGAGGGCGAAATTTGGGTAACAGGTCCCAACGTAATGCTGGGTTACTTCAAGGATGAAGCCGCAACCAAGGATGCCATCGACGAAGAGGGCTACTTCAAGACCGGTGACTACGGTAAGCTTGATAAGAACAACGTTCTTTACATTACCGGACGCAAGAAGAACCTCATCATCCTCTCCAACGGTAAGAACGTTTACCCCGAGGAGATCGAAAACGAGCTCGTTGCAACTCCCGGTGTAATCGATATCATCGTTTACGAGGGACAAAGCAAGAGAGGCATGGAGCACAACGCAATCGTTGCCGAGGTTTATCCCGATATGGAATATATCCAAAAGAACAACATTACCGATATCAAGGCACACCTGCAAAAGTACGTTGACGACTATAACCGCACCGCAGTTCCTTACAAGAAGATCGGCGTTCTCAAGGTTCGTGAGACTGAATTCCCCAAGAACACCTTGCGCAAGATCATGAGATTTAAGCTCGATATGAGCATCGATTGATTAATATTTCTAGAAAAGAGGCTGTCTCCCCAAAAGAGGCCGCCTTTTTTCTGTTTTGTACTTGACATTTGGCATAAATAGGTGTACAATACCCCGTGGGCAAAATTGCCCACGCGGAGGACGATATGGCAAAAGTGAAAATAGATATGACGGAGGGCAAGATCCTACCGCTTTTAACACGCTTTGCGTTGCCGACTATGGCAACGTCTGTTATCAATCAACTTTTTAACACGGCAGATACCATCGTTGTTGGACGGTGGGGCGGTGCCACCCCCGAGGCACGTGAAATCGCTCTTTCGGCGGTGAGTGCTTGCGGACCCTTGGTGAGCATGATCATCACCTTTTTTGTGGGACTTTCGGTTGGTTCGGGCATCATGGTCTCCCATGCGGTAGGTGCTAAAGAGGACAATAAAATTAAGAAAACCGTGCATACGTCGGTAACTTTGGCAACCTTGTTTGGCATTCTTTTGGGTGTTCTCGGCTTTGTCTTTGCTCGCCCCTTACTTGTTTTAATGGAGACACCTGATGCTGTCATCGACCAAGCTATCCTCTATATGCGCGCATATTTTGTGGGCATTCCCGCACAGCTCATTTACAGCTACTGTGCCGCCATGCTGCAGGCAACGGGAGATAGCACACGTCCTCTCATTTTCCTGTCAACGGCAGGCGTGGTAAACGTTCTTCTTAACCTTGTTATGGTGCTTGGCTTTGGGCAGGGAGCCCTTGGCGTAGGCATTGCAACCGCGGCATCGCAATGGGTATCCTGCACAATGATACTCGTCTATATGCTCAAAACGAGCGGATTGCTCAAATTGCAACCGCGGCAACTGACACTGGAAGGGAACACCCTCAAGGAGGTTTTGCGCCTTGGCGTTCCCGCGGGCATACAGAACTCTATGTTCGCCATCGGTAACCTCGTTATGCAGGTTGCACTCAACTCCTTTAACAGCAGCGTTTACGTTTCGGGCAGCTCGATCGCATCCAACGTAGGTGCATACACGCAGCTGATTTGCGGCGGATTTTGCACCGCGGCATACGTTTTTGTCGGACAGAATACGGGGGCTAAGAATATGCCGCGTATTCGCGAATGTATGAAGACCAGCACCTTGACGATCTCTGCCTTGGCAATTGTTCTCAACGGCATTCTCAACATCGTCAGCTTGCCCCTTTTGACGCTCTACGCACCCGGCAACCCGGAGGTCGTGGAGTTTGCAAGAATCAAGCTCGTTGTCAACAGTACCTTTTACATCATGGGGCACCTCGAAGGGCTCTACGGCAGTGCGATTCGCGCATTGGGCAAATCCACACTACCGATGATCGTCTCGGTTGCGGGCATTTGCGGTGTTCGCGTGCTTTGGATCAATACCGTTTTTGTTTGGATCCGCCACCCCTTGACCATTTTCTTTGCTTACGGTGCATCTTGGACGATCACCTTTATCGTCCAAGCGATCCTTTACCGCCGCCTGCAAAGGAAGGTTGGGGAACAATGGGAACGTGAGAAAAACGCTCCCACCGCGGCAGAGCTTGCAGAAGCGACTACATAAAATACAAAAAAGAACGGCACACGTGTGCCGTTCTTTTTTAATATATTAATTCCAAACATCCGTCAACTTGTCATCCTGAGCGCAGTCGAAGTTTTGTTGAGGGAGTGAGCCGTTTGCGGCGACGATCCGATGCAAAACCGAGGAGCGATAGCGACGATGGGATCTACAAACGAGTTTGGGTAGCTTTTGTATCGATGTAACATCCCATCAAAAAGTCACCGAAATTTTGAAGGAGATCCCGCTACGGCTTACGCCTTGCGCTTCTGCCTCGCTTTTCGCTCAGCAGAAGTTCGACTACGCTCAGGATGACAGGTTGACGGGATGTTTTAAGATAGACTATTCTGATTCATTAAAAGCAATTTCTGCTTTTGCATTTTGATTATATAAATATTTCCACATGTGCTTTGATGTATCATTGAGAATATATCCGCATTGATACATATCGTCAATGATTTTCTTGGCGTGACCATATCCGATATTCAATTTTCGTTGTAATATTGATGTAGATATATATTGATTTTCTTCGCATATTTTAAGCGCTTGTAATATGATTGTGCCATTTGTTCGGGAATTGGTTTTTGTTTCAGTCAAGCATTCACCTAATAATGCATCAATAGAAACCTCAAAAATGCGAGCCAAATCTGGAAGAAGTCCTATATCAGGGCAACATTTTCCTGCTTCCCATTTTGAGATTGCTTGATTAGACACTCCGAGTTTTAGTGCGAGTTCCTCTTGCGTTATTCCTTTTTCCTTACGTAAAAGTGCAATGTTTTCGTTTATTTTGATTTTTGTCATCACAAATCTCCTTTTGAATATTTTTGTATGGTTTTGCAGTTACAATTGAATTATAACATAACAGATAAAAAAGTACAATGACTCATTGGTTTGAAAAGCAAATTTCTTTCCAACCATAGGTTGAATACAATTAAATTTAAAGCGCACCTGATTAAAAGCAGGTGCGCTTTAAATCTTACTATTTATCTCTGTAATACGCCACAGCAAGGTCTACCACCATTCCATAGCTGCGTGTGCCTTGTTGCTCACCTTGAATTTGCAAATATGCGTTGTTGGTCGCCTCACTTACGTCAGCGGCAATGTTCTCGCGGTATTTGTCAAAAAATTCGCTATAAGCGATGCGCTCGTTGATAATTGTTTTTGGCTGCTTGTAGTAATTCTCCTTGTAAAGCTCGTAATTTGCCGAATAGAGGGAGGAAACCACGTACTCGTAAACGTTCAAAATGCCGCTATAACGAATGTAAGTGTCGTCCGACTCAAGGCAGACCAAAAAGGCAACAAAATTTGCCTCGTCCTCGCGCGTGATGCCGCGTTGATGCGCCAGCTCGTGAGCGGCGGTGTAGGGAATGGTATAATCGGGGAAGTTGACGTTGATATTCGCCTCACCCGTAAAGAAGGTGTAAACGCCCGTGATGTGCGTGTAGGACATCGGCTCGCTCAGCATGACCGGCTTCACAACAGAATGAAAATCGTCAATAAAGTCATACTTTTCGCACGCCTTGCTATACGCCTGCATTAAGAGCGCGTTCATTTCGGTGTAGGAATAAGGCATGCGAGAGGAGCCCGTTTCCGTAAAGAGGATATCACTCTCCAGCTTTTTCAATTCTTCCAAAAGAATATCAGCTGTGTGGGCAAGCTCCTCGGCACTTACGGGTTTGCGGTCAAGCCCCAGTTTTTGGTCAAGCGGGTGCGCGCTGTAGCCGGGTGCCATGTTCCAAACAAACAGATTGAACACCATGCACACCACGCAAAAAACAGAGGCAAGATAGATCCACATCTGACGCGACGATCCGCAATGATATTTTACCCCAACCACAATGGCCGTGACGAGAATAACAGGAGAAAGAATGAGCAGCATTTCGGCAAAGGAAAATGGAATCCACCCCGTCAGCTTTGCCAGCACAATGCGCCCAATGGGGCTTATCGTGCGGTTGAAAAAGTCGGCAAAATCGGCATTCAAACGAAATGCAACGTATAAAAGAACGCTGATTGCCGTTAGCACAAAAATGATCTTGCAAACCAACGGCAGGCGCGGCTTTCTACGTATTTTTTGTGTATTCATCAAGAGCTCCTTTCAAAAGGGAAGTGGGAAAGAGGTTTTTTATCAGCCCTCGCATATCGTCACACAAGGGCGCGGCCAGCGTCATGTTTTCTTCGGTTATAGGGTGAGGAAATGACAACGTATACGCATGCAATGCATGCCGCCCGATCAGCGGTGTGGGCGTGCCATAAAGATCGTCACCAACCAACGGATGTCCCGCGTATGCAAAATGCACGCGGATCTGATGGGTTCTGCCCGTCAAGGGACGAACCAGAACGAGCGAGTAGCCGTTTTCAGCGGCAAGCACGCGGTATTCGGTGCAGGCGGCATCGGCGTCGGGAGCATCGGGGGCGCATACCTCGCGCACGATGATGCTTTCCTTTGTGCGGTGCAGGGGGGCATCAATTACGCCTTCACGCTCACGTATTTCACCAACCGCCACGGCAAGATAGGTCTTCTTGATCTCTCCCCGTTGCATTGACTGTGTCAGCTTTCCCGCGGCGCGCTTGTTGCGTGCGATGAGCAAAAGGCCGCTCGTGTTGCGGTCAAGGCGGTTGATGGGACGAAAGACAAAAGGGATACCTTCTTTTTGATAACGGAACGCCAACGCATTTGCCACCGTATCGGTGTAGTGATCGTGCGAGGGATGCGTGGGCATATCGGCGGGCTTTGCGGGCACAACAATGTCGTCATCCTCGTAAAGAATATCCAAAGGCAGCTCCACGGGGGTGAGCGCCGGGGATGATTCGCTGTCCTCGACTGCAAGCGAGAGACACTCGCCAAGAGATAAGATGTATCGCACCGTTACGGGCTTGCCGTCCACCGCAATGCCAAGAGGGCGGTATTTGAGTGAGCGGATCAGCTTTGTTGAAAGCTTCAATTCCACCTGCAAAACGCGGCGAACACATTGTCCTGCAAGTGCTTCGTCAACAAGAATATCCATCGTGCGCCCTCCTTTCGTTCCTCATACTCAAATATTATATCACTTTTTTCTGCGTTTTACAAGACGAAACCGTGATAGAATTGAAAATATTGTGAAATATCGTCGGGGGCTCTTGCATAACGGCACATTTTGTGATACAATGATAACAGAATCTTTTGCAAAAGGACGGCAAAAAATGAACGCTAAAAAAATACTGATTCTGCTTTTGGCTCTGTGCATGCTTGCGGCAAGTGCTTGCGCCTGCGGCAACAAAAATAAAAAGCCGAATGAGACCGAAGCCACCACCGATGCTCCCGTTGATACCTCCCCCGTCGAAATCGAGGACGCGGGCGTAGACTTTTGGGCAGAGAACAACGCGGGCTTTGAGAGTGCCACCGAGGGAGCTGCCGAGGATTTTGCGTTTGAGATCATAAACGGTACCGTTACCATTCTCTCCTACAAGGGCAAAAACGAGCACCTGATCATTCCCGCCGAGATTGACGGTATGCCCGTTACCGCCATTGCAGACGGTGCATTTGCAGGCCCCGAAAAGGAAACCACAAAGGAAGAAGATAAAACGGAAGCCGAGGGAACCACCTCGGAAACCACCGCTGAGGAATCCCCCAAAAAGGAACCCCAAACGCTTCTTAAAACGCTGATCATTCCCGAGAGCATCACCGCTATCGGCACTGGCATTCTTGCTCGATGTGAAACCCTGCACACCCTGCAAACACCCCTTATGGGAGCAGATAAAGAAAGCGCACAGTACCTCGGTTACCTCTTTGGCGCCCTGACGCACGAGGATAACGCACGCGATATTCCCGCATCGCTGGCCTGCCTTTCTATCACGGGCGAGTGGCAAAGCATGCCTGCCTATTCGCTGTTTGACTGCAACGATCTCGTATGCCTCTCTCTGCCTGAGAATATAACCGTCCTTGAAAAATTCGCGCTTTACAACTGTGCTTCTCTCCGTCAGATCGACGGTCTGGAAAACATCACCGTTTTTGGCGACCGTGCACTCATGAATTGCTCTGCCTTGCAAACCGTGACCGTTTCTAATGAAGCCGAGAGCGTTGGTTTTGGCGCATTTGAGGGCTGCAATTCCATTCGCGCTATGACTCTTCCGTTTGTTGGTTACAGTCGCACCGAAAACACCTACCTTGCTTACATTTTCGGGGCGGCGAAGGTGGAGTTCTCCCGCGGCTTTTACCCAAAGAATCTTGCAAAAATCACCCTCACGAACGCTTGCAAAACGCTTGGAAATTATGCTTTCTTCGAGTGCGAGACGCTCAAGGAGATCACCCTGTCCGAGGGGATTGAAAGCATCGGCGTGCGCGCGTTTTACGGTTGCATTCGCTTGTGGAGTGTCAAAATTCCCGATAGCGTCACCACAATTCGCGAGCTTGCGTTTGCAAATTGTGATGCCTTGACGACCATTCAATTCGGCTCGTCTCTTTCTTCTCTTGGTATCAATGCGTTTTACAATTGCGACTCCCTCATTGAGGTTTCCTTGCCGACGTCGCTCAAAAAAATTCCCGCATCCTGCTTTGCAGGATGTACCTCGCTTGAGAGTGTCAACTTGGGTGGAGTTGCCGAGGTTGGAGCGCAGGCGTTCCGTCATTGCAATGCCATAAAGAGCGTCACATCTGCCGTTGAGGTCACGTTTGCCGAGGGCAACGACGCCATAAAATCCCTTTTTAAGTCCAAATAACCCTTAAAAAAGCACTGATTTCAGTGCTTTTTTTGTGTTTTTTTGATGATTTTTTAATAAAAATGTACCTTTTCACAATATTTTCACAGTTTCATCATTGCAATTTGCGGGCGGTTGTGATATAATATGCAAGAACTCGTATGTGCCTTGCCAAACAAAAGCGCATGCGAAAATTTTTTGCAAAAAAAGGAGAAACACAAATGGTACGTAACAACAAACGCAGAGCATTTACCATTGTAGAGCTTGTTATCGTAATTGCGGTAATTGCTATCCTCGCGGCAGTTATGATTCCAACCTTCGGTGGCATTATTAAAAAGGCCAACATCAGTGCCGACACACAAATCGCGGCATCTATGAATACACAGCTCAGCATTTACACAGCCGAGGGCAACAAAATCGAGACGGAGGCCGATCTCTGGAAAGCACTTTCGAGCGATGCAGATTTCACAAGCCAGCTCGACCCCAAGAGCGCAAAGCACGGCTACCACTACTGGTACAATGCTGAAAAGAATGAAATCAAGCTTCTTGCTAACGCAGATGTTATCGGCAATGCAGGAGATGTTGAAACACAAGCTTTTGCCGCAGGCGGAGATGAAACTCCCTTTGCTTATGCAGCGCCCCGTTTGATTAACGGCTTCTACCTGCTCGATAAGGCAGGAGAGGGAAGCACCAACGATATTGCAAACTTCTTTAAGGTTCTCGATGGCGCGGCAGAGCTTGGTGATGCTTATATCGAAGCTCTCGACGCACTTAAGGCAATCACAGGCGACAACCAAAATTTGGCAGCAACAATCGCTGCAAAAATGCTGAAAACCGTTGTTGTAAGCAACAATGGCGTATATTATCACGCAGAAACCACCGCTGATGCAAACTACTATTTTATTCCCGGCGTTACAACCATTAAGGCAACCCACCATGTTTTTGGCGGTGAAAGCAATGGCAAACTGCCCACCCCTGCAAACAACCAACTCGTTCTTCCTTCCACCGTTAAATCGGTAGAAAAGGACGCACTCAACTTTGCAACTGCAAACTCTGTAACCGTTGTTACATCTTATGCAAGCCATGACGTTTTGGCAGCAGCTCTTGCATCCGGTTGCTCCAACGCAATCTTTACCACAACCGATGGCAATGCGTACATCGTTGAGGAATACTATAATGAGACCAAAAAAGAAAACGTTGATGCTTTGTTCCAATACAATCCCAACGGTGAAAATTCTTGGAAATGCGACCTCAAAAAGAGACTCCCCTTTAGCGATTTCACAATTCAAAGTGACGGAGAGGGCGGCAACATTTATAGACACGTTGGCGAAAACGATACTATTTACGTGCTGATTACAAGTCCTCGCGCAGCAGTGCTCCATGCACAGGATGTAGCAAATCAAGGCAACAAATCTTCCGAAATTGATTTGTGGGAATCTGACAACAAATGGATTTGGGTAAATTCCGATGGTTCCATCGATTTTAATGTAAGTAGACTCGAAGAAACCGAAGATTACACCGCAGAAATCACCGTAACCGCTATCAATGATCAACTGAAAGAGGTCAAAGAGACTATCAACGTTGAAATTGTAAGAGCAAAGAGCGCTAGTGTTCTAATTGACGGTGTGAATTTCTACCTTGATGGCAAGAAAGATCATCAACTCACTTTGACCTATGACGGAACAACAACTTATGGAGTGACACTGAACGGTGTAGCTTATTCGACCGAGGGAGATATTGGAGTTGGAACTAACTCTATGACCATCGTTCCCGGTGAAAACAGTATGATCTCTGTTTCTGACAACAAACTTTCTCTTGACACAAGCAAATCAAATAACACCTTTACTATTTCGTTTGATGAATGCATTGAAACAACTTTCTATGTAAATATCATCAATGCAGAAAACGCTGAATTTACCCATACCTTCTATAAGAGCCAGACCACAGAAAGACCTTTCAACATTGGTACCGGTAACAAAATTCCGCTTTCGGCATTCCTTAAGTATAAGGGCGATCTTGCAAACTTTGATAGTGCAAAAATTACCATTTATGACAAAAAGGATGGAAGCAACCTTTATAGTGTAAACGAAATCAATAACACTGACGATGATGGTCTTACTGCAAAGTACACACATTTGATTAAATCTAAAGCAGAGTGGGAAGAAGCCAAAGTTGAGTTCATTATCGACAAGGATTATGCAGATTATCGTCCCGGCAGAGTATATACTGTTTACGTGGAAATTACCGATAGCAGTAACAATGCTGTTGTTTTCACAATTAACCTTGTAGAGGATGCAGTAAATGTATTGGGTACAAATTTTGCAACTCTTGACAATGACAATGAAACTAAATTTGACTATGATGTTGTTCTCCATGGCAATGTAAATGTAGAAAGTGGAATTCAGGTTGATCTCGGTGATAACACTCTCTATGGCAACGGTTATATTATTGATGCAAAGAAATATACCGGTAGTGGAGCAAAGGATTACTTCATTAGCGTAAACGGCGGTACAATTGATAACGTTTACATTGATGGTCCCGTTTACCCCACGTTTGAATACATCACCAGCACTCTTGGTTACCACGTATCTGGCATTGTATCAACCAGCACTTCCACCGTTCAACATTCTTACATTTCTGGTTTCCGTCAACCTATCGCACTCAATGGCGGTATACTGAATGTAAGTGATACCACCCTCTATGGCGGCAACTATGCAAACCTGCAAGTCAACGGCGGTACTCTTAACCTTACAGATGTTACCACTGTTCAGCCTGCAACTGGTATGACTGACACCTTTAATCAAACCCAAAAAGTTATCGGTCTTGGTATTGTAGTAGAGTACGAAGCTGTTGCTGATGGTAACAAATCTGCAATCAATGTTGTAGACGGCTACCTCGATCAATACAACTGGATTTCTTATAATGACATTAAGAACTTGACTTTGCCTGAGTTTAAAGTTGGTGATGTTAATGTGGATTTCAAGAATGTCTTAGCGGGTGTTTTCAACGGCCTTGACCTTACCGTATATTTTATAAGCCCTGATATTGCAAAGGTTAACAAACCAGTAACACTTGATTTCCTTAACCAATTTTACCACATTGTAGATGGTACGAAATATTTAAATACGGGTATCATATTTATTACTTTGGGAAGCAATGCTCCAAATGCAAGTGATAACATTGACAATTTGACAATAACAGATAATACTCGAGTCGCGGGCGACAAAAAGTTTGAAGCACAAAAGAATCCACAACTGTTTTCTGAATATCCCGTATTTACGGCAGATGTCGGAGGCAAAGCTATCAATATTAACGCAAGCCAAGCGATGGGATTGCTAGACAAAATGAGTGTTGATACTTCTGGCAAACTTGTAGGAAGTTTTAGTACTAGCGAAACATTATATTCCATAGCTCGCTATCAAGCCGATGTATATTTTAAAGCTTGGAGTTATAGTCCTACAACTACAGGTGATAATGCAGTTCCTGTTGGAGCAAAATATGAGGATCTCATTGGTAGTGATCCCGAAAACAACATCAAGGGCTACTATAACTACTACGTAAACTACGGCAAATAATTTTTAATGCGCTCAGTGACGGCTACACGCCGCCACTGAGCGAGACAACTTTAGCACTCTCCTCAACGAAAACAAAAAGAAGGAATTTTTTATGTTCAATAACAAAAAGAATTTTGTTGTGCATCACGGGGACGAAAAAAAAGGAATATCCCCCAAAGTCTGGATTATTATCGGTTGTGTGGTAGGCATTATTGCACTGGTGGTTGCCTTGGTTTTACTCCTTCCCAAATTCACCCAAAACGGTGACAACGACAATAAGGGCAACCAAAACAACGCACAAACGCCCAACGCAGAGCCGCCAGTTGACGGCATCAATATTTCAGTTCCTCCATCAAAAACAGTTTATTACGTGGGTGACACTCCCAACTATTCGGGCTTGAAAATTGGTGTTGAGCAAGTAGGCGACAAAGGTTATTTACTCACTTATGATGAAAATTACAGCGAGCTGACAATCACCGGATTTGATAGCTCCGCACCTACTGAAAAGCAGACCATCACCGTGCAATACAAGGGCTTTACCACAACCTTTACCGTTGAAATTAAAGAGATTGTACAACAAACGCATTTGGTAGGCATCCGAGTTGATCCTCTTCCTAACAAATTAACCTACAAGCTCGGACAAGCACTCTCCTATACCGGCGGTAGATTGGTATGCGAATACAGCGACGGAACCACCAAAACTTTGTATCTCGATGATCCCGGCGTAAGCGTTTCGGGCTTTGGTGCAATCTACGCTCCCGGCGAATACGACATCACCGTTGAGTATTTCGACGATAAGGGCGGCTATGCAAGCACCACCTTCAAAATCACTATGACCGAATAACCCAACAAAAAGGGCAGTGCCAAAAGCATTGCCCTTACTTTTTTCTCCCTCTCTCTCCGCCACGCAAAAAAGGCACCCTTTTGGGTGCCTTTGCGTGGCGGAGAGAGAGGGATTCGAACCCTCGTTAGGGTATTAGCCTAAACACGATTTCCAGTCGTGCGCCTTAGACCAGCTCAGCCATCTCTCCGTGCCGACTTGAATATTATATCACAAACCAATCCCTTTGTCAAGTCCTTTTTCAAATATTTTTTATTTTTTCTCCAAACCTCTTGCAATCCTCAAAAAAATATGTTATAATTTGGATAGTTCCTAATTTCGGGAAGCATCAAATTTAAGGAGAAGACCCATGGCGAGAGTGAAAAGAGAAAGCCCCACGCGCCTGGCTATCATTCAGGTAGCCATCGACCTGTTTTTTGAAAAAGGATTTTCCCAAACCACCGCCGCCGCCGTTTGCCGCAAGGCAGGCATCGGCACCGGCAACCTCACCTTTTATTTCCCCACAAAAGAGCATATCCTCGACGTCCTCGTCACCATGATGTGCGACTACCAATGGCAACAAATCGAGGCCGCCACCGACGAGGGGAAGAGCTCTTTGCTCTCCTACTGCCTCGAGCTCGCCACCATGGCCGCCATCAGCGAGGAGATCCCCCAAATGCACGATTTTTACGTCTCCGCGTACTCCCACCCCATGACGCTTGAGAATATTCGCGCTAACGGCGTTGAAAAAATGAAGCAGGTATTTGGCAGCTTTTGCCCCGACTGGACAGTGGAGCAGTTTATCGAAGCCAAAGCAATCGTCTCGGGCATCGAATACGCCATCCTCATGACCACCGCCCACTCCGCACCCCTCGACATCCGCATCGAGGGCGCTCTTAACACCATTATGATGATCTTCGGCGTGCCTGAGGATCTCCGCAAAACAAAGCTGAATAAGGTTCTTGCAACCGACTACCGCACCATCGCCCGCCGCGTGTTTGCAGATTTCAAGCAATACGTCAGCGACACCAACGAAAAGGCGATTGAGGATCTTTTGCAGACCTACCACATCAAAAAAGAGCAGTAAAAGAGAAGCCCAACACGGGCTTCTTTTTTTCTCAATTATAAAAAGAATTTGAGAAAAATCTATTGCAATCCGCCACCGAATATGCTATAATAGAGCCATCAAACAAAGGAGAAACCCATGAAAACCGAAAGAAATATTCTCATTGCATTTATTCTCAACCTTGCATTTTCAATTTTTGAATTTTTCGGCGGATTTTTCACCGGCAGCGTTGCTATCGTATCCGACGCCGTGCACGATATTGGAGACGCCGCAAGCATCGGTGCCTCGTATTTCCTCGAAAAAAAGAGCAAAAAGCAACCCGACGAGCACTTTACCTACGGCTATGCGCGCTACTCGGTTATCGGAAGCGTTTTGACCACGCTTATTTTGTTGGTGGGCTCGGTTCTCGTCATTTACAACGCCGTTTTGCGCATCATCCACCCCACGCCCATCAACTACGGCGGAATGATCCTTTTTGCTATCATCGGCGCGGCGGTGAACTTCCTCGCGGCGTTCTTCACAAGGGAAGGGGACTCGCTCAACCAAAAGGCAGTTAATTTGCACATGCTCGAGGACGTCCTCGGCTGGCTGGTTGTCCTCGTGGGAGCAGTCATTATGCGCTTTACCGATATTGCCATCATCGATCCGCTGATGTCCATCGGCGTGGCAGTGTTTATTTTTATCAATGCCATCCGTACCCTCAAAGAGGCGATCGACCTCTTCCTCGAAAAGACCCCCCACGGCATCGAGATTGCCGAGCTATGCGAGCATCTTACGCACATCGAGGGCGTGCAGGATGTGCATCACGTCCACGTTTGGAGCATGGTCGGACACAACAACTATGCAACCCTCCACGTGGTTGCCGAGGGGGACGCGCACCATATCAAAGAAGCCGTGCGCGAGGAGCTCGCCGAGCACGGTATTGCCCATGCAACCCTTGAGCTCGAAGCACCCGGTGAGCATTGCCACGAGCACAACTGCACCGTCCACCACGAGGAGGGCGGGCACGGACATCACCATCACCACCACGGGCATCATCACCACGGACACCACCATCATTAAAGAAAAAAAGACTCTATCAAGAGATAGAGTCTTTTTTATTTACCACGTAACCACCCACTGCGCAAACAACATCACAAGGGGAAGCGTTGCGGTGGAAAGGATAGAGGTCATTCCCACCGATTGCGAAGCGTAGCCGGGCTCGATGTCGTGCAGCTCGGCAAGCATCGTTACCATTGCGGCGCTCGGTACACCTGCCATTGCCGTAACGAGCAAAACGTAGGTGTCATTCAGTCCCACAACCTTTGCCAACAAACAAAGAATGATGGGGAAAACGATCAGCTTAATGCCCGAATGCAGATACACACGCCCGTTTTTGAACATATCCGAGAGCGGCATAGTTGCCAGCAGCGAACCCGTTACAAGAACCGAAATGGGTGTGCAGAGCGAGCCGAGATAGTTGAAAAACTGCGAAAGTGCATCGTAAGCAGGTGCGAGAAAGCTTCCCGCAGGCGGAACAATGTAGGGCTGCAACAGGAACAAAAGAATACCAATGGCGCAGGGAACGGTGCCGTAGTTGATAAAGATCTTTCGGGGAGTCAATTTGATGTCGTCGCGCTCGCGTGCGAGGATCATAATGCCCCAAGTCCAAAGGAAGAGATTGAACACCACCACGTAAAACGCGCCCATAAAGCTGCCAATGCCGTTCCCAAAAATCGAATCGAGAATGGGGAATCCGATAAAGCCTGCATTGGCAAATACGAGTGAGAACTCAAACACCTTTGCGCGGTTGAGGTCTTTTTTTTGCATTGGTTTGCAAATCAAGAGTGCCATTGCCGCCATTAAGATGTGCATCACAAGGCTAATAAGGAGCACTTGCCACGCGGTTGTCAAATTTTGTGAGGAGAATTTAACATTGTTCAGCGCACCAATAATCATCATCGGTTGTCCGATGGAAACGATGAGACGCGAGAGAGCTTTGGATGCTTTGTCGTCAATGATTTTTGTCTTGCGGCAAATGTAGCCGCAAATCATCAAAAAGAAGAGAGTCAGAATAATGGTGAGG
>JAZORZ010000022.1:0-26945 GCA_045656885.1 Eubacteriales bacterium | reverse complement strand
CGTCCTACGCCTGACAAGCAAGCTTGTCGATCTTCGGACGGAGTATGCGAACCCAATTCTGCACTTTGTGCAGAGTGGGCTCTTGCGAGGCAAGTGCCAAAAAGAGAGGACTACCAAGGTAAAGGGAATTTCGCTTACAGCGAATATACTCACGTCCTACGTCTGACAAGCAAGCTTGTCGATCTTCGGACGGAGTATGCGAACCCAATTCTGCACTTTGTGCAGAGTGGGCTCTTGCGAGGCAAGTGCCAAAAAGAGAGGACTACCTTGGTAGTCCTCTCTTTTTGGCACCCGCAACGGGAATCGAACCCATAACTACCCCTTAGGAGGGGGCTATTATATCCATTTAACTATGCAGGCGTGTTTAATTTATCGCAAAAACAAAAGGGAAGTTTTACTCATTCATTATAGCATTTTTTTCTCTAAAATGCAAGTCTTTTTTCGCAATGTTAATTTGTTTTTTGTGGTTTGATATTGCCAAAAGATAAAGCTTGTTTTTGTGCAAATTAACTAAATTTCAAAAATATTCAAAAAAAGGTTGAAAAAAAGTAAATTTTATGATATTATATATATGTATAAAAGGGGAACTATGTCCCCGCTAAATTGTATGAAAGATGTGGAGGGTTTCACAATGGCAGAAATTTCTGTTCAATTCAAAAGCAAAATTAATGGTTATGACAAAGTAGAAGTAAAAGAGTGCATTAAGAATATGGAAGCTGATCTTCAAAAGAAGTCTTTTGCACTTGCAAACGCTGAGCAAAAGATCGAAGAGCTTGAAGCAAGACTTACCAAGATTGTAGGCACCGATTCTTCCATCGAAGAAAAGGTTGAACTCTACGATAAGCTCATGAAGAAGATGGATGGTGACTACACCAACCTCCTCGCTCCCGCTATCGCTAAGGCAAAGGCAATTGAAGAGCAAGCTGAAAAGGATTATGAGACTCGCATGGACCAAGCTCGTCATGCAGCAGAAGGCATCTACACCGAGACTGCAGAGCGCATCACCGGTGTTGTTGAAGGTGCTGTAAACAACAACATGGATAGAATCTACAACCTGTTGGACGAGTTCCTTTACTCCAAGACTCTTCCCGGTCGCGTTAATGCCTTCATCAACAACTGCAAGGCAACTGCTGCAAAGGTTAAGCAGATCCCCGCAAAGGTTAAAGCTACTATCGTTGAGAAGATCGCTAACTGCAAGGAATGCACCCGCAACACCGTTGCTGAGTAATTTTTAGCATCTTAAAAAGAGGGAAGTCAGCGAATCTATGAATATTGGTGAACGTATTCGCGAGTTGCGTATTTCCAAGCTAATGACGCAAGCCGACTTGGCTGGGGATCACATCACAAGAAATATGTTGAGCTGTATTGAAAACGGTTCCGCCAATCCTTCGCTTTCAACTATCATTTACATAGCAGGCCGTCTCGGTGTTCCTGCGGGCTTTTTGCTTGCCGAACAAGGAGATGAAATGGCTTACCGTAAAATGAGCAACCTTTCCAACATCAAAAAAGCCTACACAACCGGAGATGTGCAAAGCTGTAGAAGTCTTTGCCTCTCCGGTTGTCCTGAACCGGATGATGAAATCAGTTTGCTGCTTGCAAATTGCGATACGGAAATTGCCGTAGAGGAATTTTGGAGTGGCAGATTGCGTTCTTCATGCCGTTTTTTTGATGAAGCACTTAGCTATGCCGAAAGAACGATTTATGCAACCGATGCCATTGAAGCGGAGATCAGAGTGTATTTCCGTTTTATGGAGCGTATCTCGCATACGTTGTATTCCGATCTTTTGGACGAAGAAAAAGTATTGCGTGTAAAAAGCAATTCGATCATCTCACAGTATTTGGATGCTTTGGATGCGCTTGACAACGGTGATACCTCTGTGGCTGAGGCCTTGATAGCACAATTGGCGGAGTCAGGCAAAAACAGCTTCTTTGAGGCGCATTTGAAAAGCAAATTGCTAATTATCCAAAAGAACTATAAACAGGCGCAAAAGGCCTTACAGCAGCTTCTGCAGGATAGTAGCACGCCGCTGAACAAGATCGAACTTTACACGGTATTGGGAGATTTGGAAATCTGTTGCCGTGAAAACGAAGATTACAAAAACGCTTATCGCTATGCCAGCGAAAAGGTGGAACTTGTAGAACAGCTCCTAACAGAATATTAAAAAGCAATATCGCTGACGTTGATATTGCTTTTTATATTTATAATATTATTTAGATGTAAAAATTGATACAAATGTCGTCTAAATACAGTAATTCCATATTTGGAAAGCGAAAATTAGCGAAACTTATTAAAAACACCTATTTCCACCTGTTTTTATCCCCCTAACTATACAAAATTTGCATTTTGTATAATTGGCTCTATATCGAAGTGTGAGGGTATGTATTCCCAATATTATGACGCAAGGGGTGCACTGCCCCTTTTTGCAATCAAAAAGAGGCAAAAGAAACTCTATTTTATTATCTAATATTTGTTGCTCTCAGTCAAAATAAGAATTTTACTTGTTAATATGAACTACGCAAACAAAGCAACATAATATTTATGCTGCCTCATAGTTGCTCTCGAATGCGGTCCGCAAACAACAAAAATTGAAAGCACATCAAACCGTACTTGGAGTTTGAAAAAATAATAGAGAAGTGGTAAATGAAAAAAATCCCCTACTCTTCCCTTTTTATGTATGAAAAAATTTGGCGAAACTTCCCTTTTTCTCTTGCATTTTACGGCAAAAGATGATATAATAATTGTGTAATCTATTGAAATCTTTTTTGGAGGAACATAAATATGGCCATTAAAATGAGAGTACTTTACAATTCTGCAAAGCCGAAGATCAAAAATATTGCCAACGAAATCAAGGCACACTACGATCTGGGCGTCAATGCCGTTGACGTTATCCCGCCTGCATACTCCTGTGATAAGGAAAGAATCGTTATTCTGATCCTCTCCGCTAAAGGCGAGCATCTGGACGATTCCCTCCGTTTGTTCTGCCAAGAGCTTACCAAAGTACGCGCACAGAACATTGCTTTGATGGTAGATGGCAATGAAGCTGCCGCAAACACCGTTAAAAAGGTTCTTGCCGAGGTTGCACAAAACAACGCCGTTTATGACGAGGTTCTCTACATCAAGGGTGGACTCCCCATCTTTGGAGGTTCCCTTAAGCCCGAAGAAAAGACCGCTGTTATCGAGTGGGTCGACCGTGTGATCGCAAACTTGAAATAATGTCAAAAGAAGATGCTTCTATGAAGCATCTTCTTTTTTGTTTTATTTAATCATAGAGTTTAGACCAACGGCGTTTTCTTACCAATTGATAAATACCAATTACAACAAGAACACCAAGAATAATACCGCAACCGATATAAATGCCGTTGCCAATGCTGCTTTTTGCCTTGAGCTCTTCCCAAAGCACGTTTTGCATAGACAACGCTTCGGGAGAAAGATTCAAGTATGCCTGCGACGGAACGTCATCTGCTTGATTATACAGAATATCAATGGCGTATTCTCCCATTTCGTCCTGGTATTCGGGATCTTCAACGACGGTCGTTACGGGAGATGCATAATAGGTATAAAGCGCATTTGCCATAGCTATATCGTGCGAACACATAAAGTTAATGTATTCATGTGCGAGATCCTTGTGCTGAGCATTTTTGGGAATGCACATAGCATCAATGTAGCTATTGGTTCCCTCTTGCGGATAGAAGAATGCAAGGTCCTCGTTGTTTTCATACATCGAGAGATAGTCGCCGGCGTAGTATGCTGCTATGGCTGCAGAGCCGCTTTGCATCTTATTAAAGATCTCGTCCATGACGTAGCCCTGAACGAACTTCTTTTGCTTCAAGAGCTCGTCAAGCGCCAATCTCCACTTAGCTTCATCCTCGTCGTTAACGTCAAGACCGAGCTTATATTGTGCAGTGCCGAAAGCGTCGCGGCTGTTATTGAATTGCAGAATGTCGCCCTTATATTGGTCATCCCACATAAGATCCCAGCTACCGATCTGCTCATCGTCCTCGTCAACGATAGAGGTGTTGTAGATAACGCCGATCATACCGTAAAAATACGGAACAGAATAAAGCTCTTCTCTACCGCATTCATAATAGATGTTCTCGCCCTTGAAGGAATCGTCAATATACTGATAATTCGGTATTTTGGAGATGTCCAGTGGTTCAAGCATATCCTCCTTGATCATACGCTCGATCATATAATCCGAAGGAATGATAACGTCGTATTTGGTGGAGCCGCTGCTTACCTTTGCATACATACTTTCGTTGCTTGCAAATGTGGAATAGTTGACCTTAACAGTGATTCCAAGCACTTCTTTGCAGTATTTTTCAAATTCGGCGTTGGTGTCTACGCTTTCGTCGGAGCCGTCGGAGATATATTCTCCCCAGTTATAAACGTAAAGCGTAAGTGTTTCATCTGCCTTTTCACAGGAAGAGAACGCAGATGCGCAAATAGCCATTAAGAGGCAGACCAAAAGGAGTCGTGCAATATGTTTTTTCATCATCTTACGCCTCCCTTCAGTGCTTTGCGTGCTTTTTTCAGTGCACGGCGCTCGCCCATTGATCCTGCAACGTTTACGGCAATCAAGAGCAGCATAATGGCAATGATCATAATGGTACACAGTGCATACATGCTGAATTTGACCTCATGTGCAGTTTGCGTGTAGATGTAAAGAGGCAGGGTTTTGAAGTCGGGAGAGCTTACAAAGTGGCTGATTACGAAGTCGTCAAGCGAGAGTGTAAAGCTCATCATAAGTCCGGAAACGATACCAGGCATAATGGAAGGCAGCTCTACGCGGAAGAAGGTCTGCATAGGCGTGCAACCAAGGTCAAGTGCGGCCTCGGTCAGATTCTTGTCCATTTGACGGAACTTTGGGAGCACCTGCAAAATAACGTAAGGCAGGTTGAAGGTGGTGTGCGCGATCAGCATTGTTCCAAAGCCGAGCGTGCTCTTGGCGCCAATGAATGCCCCAACACCAACAAACAAAAGCATCATCGAAACACCGGTTACGATATCGGGGTTCATCATAGGAATGTTGGCAACCGATTCAAGCGTTTGGCGGTAATAGCGATTTTTTGCGCGCGAAATGCCAAATGCCGCAAAAGTGCCAATGGTGGTGGCGATCAGAGAGGAGCTGACAGCCAAAATAAGCGAGTTTTTCAAAGCATCTAAAGCTTCGCTATCGGCAAAGAGTTCTTTATACCAATAAAGCGTAAAGGTGCTGAAATAGCTCAAATTTCCCGATTCGTTAAACGAGAACAGGATAACGACGAGAATTGGCGCATAAAGAATCAAAAAGATCAGGCCAATGTAAAATTTAGAGAGAAATTTCATACAATAATGTCCTCCCCACTGTCTGAAAATTTATTCATGATAGCAAGAGAGAGCAAAATCAGTATCATCATTACCAAAGAGATGGCTGCACCGGTGTGGTATGTAACGGCATTTTGGAACTGACGCTCAATGGTGTCACCCAAAAGGTCAAATACACCGCCGCCAAGCTTTTGGGAGATGTAGAAGGTACTAATAGACGGTACAAAGACCATGGTAATACCCGAAATAACACCGGGCATTGTCAAGGGCAAAATAACACGGATCAGCGTTTTGCGGTTGTTGCAGCCAAGGTCAGCCGCCGCCTCAAGGTAACGAACATCAAGCTTGTTCATTGAGGTAAAGATCGGCAGAACCATATAAGGTAAAAAGTCATAGATCATACCCAAAATAACCGCACCCTCGGTGCCGATAAAGGTCAGCTTTTCAAAACCGAGAGAGGTCAAAAAGCCGCTGACGAGTCCGCCGTTATCGAGGAGTGCCATCAAGGAATAGGTACGGATCAAAAGACTGATCCACATAGGCAGCATCAAAAGCACCGTGAGAATATTGCGTGCTTTTTCGGACATTCTCGACATACAGTATGCCAAGGGATAACCGATTAAGAGGCAGATGACGGTTGCAATGAGCGCAAAGCCCAAGGACATAATAAAGGTATGCGAATAGGAAGAAAGAGAGAGAATGTTTTCAAAGGTGAAGTTCCCTTCTTGGTTCGTAAACGCAAAGTACAGCACCACCAGCAAGGGGCCAAGGATGAAGATCGATGCCCAAAAAACATACGGCGCCGTAGCTATATGTTCAAAAAAGGATCTTTTTTTCATTCTTCGTCTATCTCCTCCGTGGCATCAGAAAGCTTTTCCAGCTCGTCGCTGAAAGAAGAATAGTCGCCGAACATACCCGAGAACTCGGATTTTTTCATAATGTGGAATGCATCGGGATCGATAGAAAGACCGATGGTCTCCCCTTCTGCAACAAAGTCGGTGGTTTGAATCATCCACTTAAAGCCCTTAACGTCTACGATGATCTCGTAGTGAACACCCTTGAAGGTAACACCGGTAACAAGACCGGAGAGCATTCCCTTCTCTACAGGAACAACGTCAACGTCTTCGGGGCGGATAACAACGTCAACCGGCTCGTTTGCTTCAAAGCCGCCGTCAACACAGTCAAAGGTGTGGCCTGCAAGCTTTACGCGGTAGTCTGCAAGCATAACGCCGTCAACGATGTTCGATTCGCCGATAAAGTCGGCAACGAATGCATTGATGGGCTCATTGTAGATGTCGGTAGGTGTGCCGATCTGCTGGATCTTACCGTGTGCCATAACAACGACCGTATCGGACATGGAAAGTGCCTCTTCCTGGTCGTGAGTTACGTAAATAAAGGTAATGCCCGTTTGGTGCTGAATGTTCTTGAGCTCATTCTGCATATCCTTGCGGAGCTTGAGATCCAGTGCTGCCAGGGGCTCGTCCAAAAGGAGCACCTTGGGTTGGTTGACAAGCGCACGCGCAATGGCAACGCGCTGCTGCTGTCCGCCCGACAAGGTGTTCACCTTGCGGCGCTCAAAGCCGCGCAGGTTTACAAGAGCCAGCATTTCTTTGACCTTTTCTTTGATCTGTGCATCGGGACACTTTTGAATACGCAGACCGAAAGCAATGTTGTCAAATACGTTTAAGTGAGGAAAAAGCGCATATCGTTGAAAAACGGTGTTGACCTGTCTTTTATACGGCGGAATATCATTGATACGCTTGCCGTCAAAGAATACGTCACCTTCATCGGGCGTTTCAAAGCCGCCAATGATGCGAAGTGTGGTCGTTTTACCGCATCCCGAAGGACCTAACAGAGTGATAAACTCCTTGTTTTGAATTTCGAGATTGATGTGATCGAGAACGGTCTCTCCATCAAACGCCTTGGAGATTCCATTCAGTTGGATTAGCACGTTTTTGTTCATTCCGCATAAATACTCCTTTGAAAGAAAAAATACCTATGGAACAAAACGGACACCTCTGTCCGCTGCCGGAACACGACTTGAAATTGCCAATTCATCAAGGCGTGGCGATCCGACACTCTGACCATAAACTTTATAAATATAATTGTAACAGAATTTCGACAGAAATGCAATAGATTTGTGAAAATAATTCAAAATATTTCGCATTTCGAGGGCGTTTTTAGTCTACACGGCATCTGTTTTTGCCTGCATAAAAGGAAATGATATTTTCTTTGATTTCTCCAAGCAAGCGAACACGAGTTTCGTACCCTCCCCAAGCCATGTGGGGGGTGAGCAAAACGTTTGGCAAATGCTTGATTTTGTTAAACGGATGGTCAATATCAAAGGGCTCTTTTGAATAGACGTCAATACCGATTCCACCAATGCGATTTTCAAGAATAGCATCAGCAAGAGCCGCTTCATCGGCTACCGCACCGCGCGCTACGTTGATGATGACGGCATCCTTTTTCAGCATTGCAATGTGCATCTCATCGAGGAGATTTCTCGTTTGATCATTGAGCGGTACGTGTAGAGATAAAATATCGGATTTTTGACAAACGGTATCAAAATCAACACATTCCGCATCCTCGACGGGTGTGCGCTTATAGACCAATACGCGGCAGCCCATCGCCTCGGCAACACGTGCTACCTGCTTGCCGATATTTCCGTAGCCGACAATTCCCCAGGTCTTGCCCGCTATCTCGTGATAAACCGGTGTGAGGCGGTTTGCAAGCCCATTTTTGGTATATTCACCGCTGCGAACAAAATCGGTAAACTGACCGAGGTTTGTAAAGAGCGAAAGAGCCATGGCAATCGTCAGCTGTGCTACACTCTGGGTGGAATATCCCACAACGTTGCAGACACCGATGCCGTTTTTGCGGCAGTAATCGAGATCAACGTTATCAAAGCCGGTTGCGGCAAGGCAGATCAATTTCAGGTTCTTTGCTTTGGGAAGATTGCCGGCGTTCAGCTTGAGCTTATTGATAACGACAACGTCAGCGCCCTTAATATGTGCTTCAAACTCTGCTTCGCTTGTGGTGGGATAAACGACTACCTCGCCAAGCTCCGAGAAGCTTTCATAGGTCAAATCGTCGCCAATGGTGGCGGCATCCAAAAAAACAATTTTCATTTTTGTTCCTCCCTGTATTTTTCAACTTATATTATACATAAAAAATGCAGTTTCGTCAATAAAAATACTATATTTTATATTATTTTACAGAAAAGACTTGAAAAAAAGCACAATATCATTTATAATAATAACAGAGATGAGTTTTCATAACAAGGAGGACGTTTTATGAATTCCGAAAATCAGATCCCTATGCAGGTGGATGAGGCAGCGGATGCGCGCGCCATTCTCAAAGAGGTCTATGAGGCACTCAGCGAGAAGGGATACAACCCCATCGGTCAAATCGTGGGCTACCTGCTTTCCGAGGACCCCACCTATATTACCAACTGCAACAATGCCCGCGCACTGATCCGCAAGATCGACCGCGATGAATTGATGCGTGAATTGGTAAAATGCTATCTGGAATTGGATTGAGTATGCCCTCGGTCAAATATATCTCGCTTCAAACAGAACAAACAAGCACAATTTCCGAGGCAAGCATTCTTTGCCTCGGAAATTTTGACGGAGTTCACTTTGCACACAGAACCCTTTTGCGCGAAGCCAAAAAATTACAAGCCGAAAAAATGCCTCACGCTATGTGCGGTGTGTTCTGCTTTGAGCGCCCCTCAGGTGACTTTTTGTCCTCCAATCCTCCAAAACATCTCACAACTCTTGAACAAAAGCTGAAATATTTTGCCGATGAAGGCATGGATTTTGCTATTATTGCCGATTTTGAGACACTTAAGGGGCTTTCCCCTGAGGTGTTTGTCAAAAATATTCTAATAGGCGAATGCACCTGTAAGGGTGCTGTATGCGGCTATAACTACCGCTTTGGTAAGTTTGGTGCGGGTGACTATAAGATCTTGCAAGATTTGCTTGCCCCCAATCCCGTCATTATGGTTCCGCCCGTTTATATGAACGGTGATACGGTCAGCTCTACACGTATCCGCTCTCTTTTGGAAAAAGGCAACGTAAAAGAGGCGAACACCCTTTTAACCGTTCCGTTTTCTGTTACAGCCCTCGTTGAGCACGGCAAAGGGCTCGGACACAAGCTTGGTGCACCTACCTTTAACCAAACATTCCCAAAAGAAATACTGATCCCCGCAAACGGTGTTTATCTGACACGCTGCATCGTTGATAATACACCTTATTACGGTGTAACCAACGTTGGTATCCGCCCGACCGTTGACGTAGCGGCACCGCCCAATATTGAAACCCATCTCTTAAATTATGAGGGTGACCTTTATCAAAGAGAATTGACTGTGGAGTTTATTGACTACATTCGCCCCGAACAGAAATTTATAAGCATTGATGCTTTGCAAAAGCAGATACAACAAGACATCAAAACCGCTCAAGAACGCATATAACCCAAGAAAGGAGAAGAAGAACATGCGCGTGAATACTGTATTTCGTATTGCCTGCTTATTGACCTCGCTTCTCCTTTTGTTATGCTCTTTTTCACTTCCCTCTTTGGCTGCACCGATTGCCAAGCCCTCAATGGATGAGGCATCCTCGGTTTATTTGAAGCATTTGCAGAGCGGACTTGTTGTTTGCTCCAAAGATGAAGGTTATTTGGTTGGTGCCGGCTCAACCGTAAAGATCATGGCAGGGCTTTTATTCTGCGAAAAATTTGAAGCATATTCGCAAGAGCAAATCGCTATCACAGAGGAGCTTTACGGCGCCATTCCACGCTCGCACGGCAGAAGTCTAAATCTGACAGTCGGTGAGATCACAACCATCGAGCATCTTCTCTATGCCGCTATTTGTGGCAGCTATAACGATGCGTTTTACGTTCTTGCAGCTCTCGCATCCGGTTCTGTAGATGCCTTTGTAGCCGAAATGAACGCACGTGCTACTGCCATGGGGCTTTCCAATACTGTTTTTGAGGACGTTACGGGTATTGTTGACGGTTCTCGCACAACCGCCGAGGAAGTGGCTCAAATCGCGCTTGTTGCCTATCAAAACCGCTATTATATGGCAATTTGCAACACAATCTCCTTTGAATATTTCTCCTCCCTCAAATCTCAAACCGTTTACAATAATAACAAAATGATCTGTGTTTATCAGGATCAAAAATACTATAACAAAAAGTGCATCGGCATGAATGCAGGTAGCACCACTCGTGACGGCAACTGCGTTGTTACGTTTGCACACAAGGATGAGCAAACCTACGTGTGCGTTGTTATGGGTGGCAAGGAGATTGACGGTATTGAATTTGGCTATCGCGTTGCCAATCGCGTGATCGATTGGGTGTTCAACTCTTACTCCTACATGCAAATTCTGGCTCCTAACACCAAAATCTGTACCGTTGACGTAACTGTTTCGGATACGGTATCCTCACTTGATGTTATCGCCAAGGATTCCCTTCACGCATATCTCCCCAAAGGGCTTGAACTCGGTAAAGATATTACATACAGCATTCGCTTGACCGAGCCCGAATTGGAAGCCCCCGTTCAAAAGGATCAATTCGTGGGCTACGTTGCAATTTTGTATGACGGTCAGGTGCTTGGCACCGCTCCCCTTTACACGGTCGGCGAAGCGTCGCGTAGCTCTATTGGTAGTGGCTTGGGGGCTATTCGTCTCTGGCTCGAAAACCGTGCCGTGATTGCGGGAATCGCCTTTTTTGTAGTGGGTGTTTCGGCATACATCATTGTGGAATACGTTTTGCAACGCCGTCGTCACAACCGCTGGGATCGCTATTTCAGTGACAAAGTTGAGCTTCCCGATTATATGCGAACTCCATCACGCCCCCAAAAAAGTAAAAAAGACAAAAAATAGAGGAGAAAATTTATGTTGCCAGAATATATGCTTGCATACCCAACTGTTTTTGCGGTAGGCAGTAACTATAACATTTTTGTTCCCTTTTCCGCCGAGGTCATTATGTGGGTAAAGGTTGGCGATAAGACATATTATGACGATTGCAACGGCATTTTGCGTTCAAATACCAATATGCACAAAGCAGAGCTCCCGATGAGCGTGCTCGATGCCGCAGGCGAATATACCGTAGTCTATAAGAAAATGATAGAGCGCAAGCCCTATTTTCCAACAAGCGAAGAAGAACGCGAGCTGACGGTCAAATTCAAGCCCGTTTCTACTAGCGGTGACATCAATATCTATCACATTGCAGATGCACATAATCTTGTAGCCGAGCCCGTAGCGGCAGGACGCTTTTGGGGCGATAATCTCGATTTACTAATTCTTAATGGTGATATTCCCAACCATAGCGGCGACGTTAAAAATTTCAATGCCATTTGCGAGATCGCTTCAGGTGTAACACAAGGTCGATGCCCTGTCGTTTTTGCACGCGGAAACCACGATACCCGCGGCATTCACGCCGAGGATATGCCAAACTACATTCCCACAAGGAACGGCAAAACCTACTACACCTTCCGCGTAGGGTGTGTTTGGGGACTTCTTTTGGATTGCGGTGAGGATAAGCTTGATTCTCACAAGGAATACGGCGGCACGATTTGCTTCCACAACTTCCGCCTTGCCGAAAGCGAATACGTCAAACAAGTTATTGAAAATGCGCAAAATGAATATGCCGCTGAAGACATTGCACATAAGTTGGTGATCTCCCATATTCCCTTTACACACGTCAATGAGTCCCCCTTTGATATTGAGCAAGAGCTTTATGCGGAGTGGACGCGCCTAATGCGTGAATACATCAAGCCGGATTTGCTCCTTTACGGTCATTATCATTGCACCGAGATCGTACGCCCCGGTGACCGCTTTGACAGCCAAGGTCAGCCCTGCAATGCTGTTATCGGTTCAAAACCTATTTTTGACAAGGAAAACGGAAACGGCTTTGTCGGCTGTGCCATCACCCTCAAGGAGAACGGACAAAAACGAATTGTCTTTAACGATAATAAGGGTGTTGTTCACACCGACGAAATCATTGATTAAACAAAAATCCGATACGGTAAATTCCGTATCGGATTTTTTCTTTCTCAAAGCGTCGCTTCAAGATTCTTGCGAATTGCCTTAATGAAGTCGATTGAGTTGACTGCTTGCGTTTTGGTGCCTTCTACCACAAGACCGACAAGATCCTTTGTCATAATGCCTTGGTTGAGTGTTTCGATGCAAGCCGCTTCGAGTTTGTCCGCAAAGGATATAAGCTCGGGGAGTTCATCAAGCTCACCTCTCTTACGGAGTGCCCCCGTCCAAGCATAGATGGTTGCCATGGGATTTGTAGAGGTATCCTCACCCTTGAGGTAACGGTAATAATGGCGTGTAACGGTGCCGTGAGCGGCTTCGTATTCATATTTACCGTCGGGAGAAACAAGAACAGAGGTCATCATTGCAAGTGAGCCGAACGCGGTAGAAACCATATCGCTCATAACGTCACCGTCATAGTTCTTGCAAGCCCAAATAAAGCCGCCCTCACTGCGAATGACACGTGCAACCGCATCATCAATGAGTGTGTAGAAATACTCAATTCCTGCCGCCTCAAATGCATCCTTGTAATCGTTATCATAGATTTCTTGGAAGATGAGCTTAAAGGTTTGGTCGTATTGCTTGGAGATAGTGTCCTTTGTAGAAAACCAAAGGTCTTGCTTGGTGTTCAGTGCATATTGGAAGCAGGAATGTGCAAAGGAGCGAATGGAATCGTCCTTGTTGTAGCTTCCTTGCAGTACGCCCGAGCACTCAAAATCGTAAACCGTTTGACGGAATGTCTCATTTCCCTCTTTGTCGGTAAAAACAAGCTCTGCTTTGCCCTCTGTGGGAACGCGATACTCGGTTGCCTTGTAGATGTCACCATAGGCATGACGGGCAATGGTAATGGGCTTTTTCCAGTTGCGAACTGCGGGGCGAATGGAATCGATGAGAATAGGAGCGCGGAAAACCGTACCGTCGAGAATGGCGCGAATGGTGCCGTTGGGACTCTTCCACATTTCGGTTAGATTATATTCCTCTACTCGTTGCTTGTTGGGGGTGATGGTTGCACACTTAACGGCAACGCCGTATTTTTGGGTGGCGTAAGCAGAATCAAACGTAACCTGATCCTTTGTTTTTTCACGCTCGGGCAAGCCGAGGTCGTAATATTCGGTTTTAAGGTCGATAAACGGCAAAAGCAACTCATCCTTAATCATTTTCCAAAGGATTCGAGTCATTTCATCACCGTCCATTTCAACCAGCGGTGTTTTCATCAAAATTTTGCTCATTTTGAATACCTCATAATATTATTTGAGTTGTTCTTTTGTGTAAGCCAGCAGACTGCCTGCCTTCAGGATTGCCTTTTGACGCTCGGTAAAGGCGCATACAAGCGGAATTTCTGCACCTGTGGTTTCATTCTGCAAGGTCATCTTGCCGCTGTCCATGCCCGCCCAAACGTTCTTGATGGAGAGTGTGTCACCTTGCGATACCTTTTCATAGTCGTCGGGATTTGCAAAGGTCAGAGGCATAATGCCTGCATTGATGAGGTTTGCCACGTGAATACGCGCAAAGCTCTTGGTAATGACTACGCGAACGCCCAAATAGAGCGGTACGAGCGCGGCGTGCTCACGCGAGGAGCCCTGACCGTAATTGGCACCGCCGACGATAATGCTCTTCCCTGCCGCTTTTGCACGTTCGGGGAAGGTCTTATCGCATACACCAAAGCAGAATTGCGACAGATACGGAATATTGGAACGATAAGGCAAAATTTTAGCACCTGCGGGCATAATATGGTCGGTTGTGATGTTGTCTTCTACCTTGAGGACCAATTCAGCAGTGATGGAATCGTCCTGCGGATAGCTTTCGGGGAATTTTTTAATGTTAGGACCGCGCAAGATTTCAAGTTCCTTTGCTTCCGCGGGATCGGCAGGCGCGATGATTGCACTGTCGTCGATGCGGAAGGCATTGGGCATTTTAATCTCGGGCATTTCGCCAAGGAGAATGGGATCTGTGATTTCACCCGTCAGAGCCGCAGCAACGGCGGTTTCGGGAGAAACGAGATATACTTTAGCGTCAGCGGTACCGCTTCTGCCTTCAAAGTTGCGGTTAAAGGTACGCAAGCTTACACCGTCCGAGTTTGGAGAAAATCCCATACCAATGCAAGGACCGCAGGCACACTCCAACAGACGCGCGCCGCTGGCAAGAATATCGGTAAGAGCTCCACAGTCGGCAAGCATTGCAAGCACCTGTTTGGAGCCGGGAGAGATTGAAAGACTAACTTCGGGTTTAATAGTCTTGCCCTTGAGAAGCGCCGCCACCTTGAGCATATCCAAGAGCGAAGAATTGGTGCAAGAACCGATGCAAACTTGATCGACCTTTGTTCCCTTGAGTGAATCTACAGAAACAACGTTATCGGGCATGTGGGGGCAAGCGATCAGCGGCTTGAGCGAGGAGAGGTCAATATCAATGATACGGTCATAGGCGGCATCATCGTCGCTTTGGAGCGGTATGTAGTCGGCTTCTCTGCCCTCTGCTTTGAGGAATGCGCGCGTGATCTCGTCGGAGGGGAAAATAGAGGTGGTAGCACCAAGCTCGGTGCCCATATTGGTAATGGTCGCCCTTTCGGGAACTGAAAGTGTTTGAATACCATCTCCGCCCCATTCAATGATGTAACCGACACCGCCTTTTACCGAAAGAATACGCAAAATTTCAAGACTTACATCTTTTGCCGTCACAAAAGGACGGAGCTTGCCGGTAAGGTTGACCTTGATTATTTTGGGCATTGTGATGTAATAAGCACCACCACCCATGGCAACCGCTACGTCGAGTCCGCCTGCACCGAATGCAAGCATGCCGATGCCGCCGCCCGTAGGGGTGTGGCTATCAGAGCCGATCAGCGTCTTGCCGGGAATGCCGAAGCGTTCGAGGTGTACCTGATGGCAGATACCGTTGCCGGGACGCGAGAAATAGATGCCGTGCTTTTTGGCAATGGATTGAATAAATTGATGATCGTCGGCGTTTTCAAAGCCGGACTGCAACGTATTGTGATCGATATAGGCAACGCTTCGTTCTGTGCGAACGCGGTCAATGCCCATCGATTCAAATTCAAGATATGCCATCGTACCCGTGGCATCTTGTGTGAGTGTTTGGTCTATACGGAGCGCGACCTCACTGCCGGGAGTCATTTCGCCCGAGATTAGGTGCGCTTTGATGATTTTTTGAGCTATGGTAAGTCCCATACTGTGCTACCTCATTTGTTCAGGATATGGTCGGCCGCATTTGCAATGTGATCGGTCGTGTGTTTTTCGGCAAGTACAGCATCTCTTGCCTCGATTGCTTCAAAAATGGCGCGATGCTCGCGAGCCGACTGCTGTGCACGGGAGTTATCCTCAACCGATGCACGGCGGTATTTTTGTACCTTTTTGTGCAGCGGCAAAAGCGTATCGTTCAAAACAGCACTGCCGCAATAGCGGTAGATAAGCTGATGGAACTTGCTATCCATCGTCTTAATGCGCTCGGGGTCCTGCTTGCTAACATAGAACTCTTGCAATTCAAGGGTTTCCTTCAATTCAGCAAGCTGTGCCTCGGACATATTTTCGGCGGCACAGTAAGAGGCCATTCCCTCAATACGCAAGCGAATTGCAAAAATATCCTTCAAATCCTGTTCGGTAACACCGAGAATGAGAATGCCCTTGGGGGTGATCTCAATAACGTGCTCCTGCTCCAAACGGTGCAATGCCTCACGCACAGGTGTGCGGCTGACACCGAGGTCGCTGACAAGCTTAAGCTCTGTCAAAACCTCACCGCGCTGATATTTGCCGGTGAGAATATCATTTTCCAAGCGTTCAAACACCTGTTCCGCAAGGGATACTGTCTTATGTTCTAACATCGTCTAATCCTCCTTAAAGCCGACAAAATCTTCCGCCGGAAAGCTCTTCGATCTTTTCCTCAATCTCACCGTTGGAAAGTGCGGTTTGTCTGCCGCTCTCATATTCGGCATCTATCCATTCCTTCATTGCAATAACGAGCGGATCTTTCTTGTCGATGGCTTCGCTTGCAGAGAGATGGTAGTTTTCGTTGATCCAATAAGCAATGCCTGCAAGTCCCGACGTCTTGCCGAGCATAACGGTTGCACTGCGATTGAGTATCTTTTTTGTATCAAAAATGTTGTAGATCTCCTCGTCCTTAAGCAGGCCGTCGGCGTGAATGCCTGCACGGGTAACGTTGAAATTTCTGCCAACAAAAGGTGTCATCGGCGGGATCTCGTAGCCCATTTCCTTGCTGAAGTATTCAGCAATTTCGGTGATGGCGGTAGGATCCATACCGTCGAACGAGCCGCGCAGAGATGCGTATTCAAATACCATTGCCTCAAGAGGCACGTTGCCGGTTCTCTCACCGATGCCGAGGAGCGAGCAGTTAACGCCCGAAGCACCGTAGAGCCAAGCGGTGGTGGCATTGGAAACTGCTTTGTAGAAATCGTTATGACCGTGCCACTCAAGCATTTCGCTCGGAACCTCGGAATAGTGTTGCAGACCGTAAACAATGCCGGGAACGCTACGCGGAATGGCAACCTCGGGATACGGAATACCGTAGCCCATCGTGTCGCAAGCACGAATGCGGACGGGAATGCCCGCTTGCTTGGAGAGCTTCATCAATTCGTTTACAAACGGAACGACAAAGCCGTAAAAATCGGCGCGTGTGATATCTTCAAGGTGGCATCTTGGCATAACACCTGCTTCAAACGCATCACAAACGGTCTTAAGATAATATTCCATACATTCCTTGCGCGTCATTTTCATCTTTTTGAAGATGTGGTAGTCACTGCAGGAAACGAGAATGCCCGTCTCGCGAATACCGAGATCCTTTACCAGCTTGAAATCCTCGCGACTGGCACGGATCCAAGTAGTGATCTCGGGGAATTTCAAGCCAAGATCCTGACACTTTTCAAGGGCTTCTCTATCCTTTTGACTATAAACAAAGAACTCGGTTTGACGAACGATGCCGTAAGGACCGCTCAAGCGAGACATCAGCTTGAACAAGTCTACAATATTTTTTACCGAGTACGGCTCAACCGATTGCTGACCGTCGCGGAAGGAGGTATCGGTGATCCAGATATCCTGCGGCATACCGATTGGTACGCGGCGGTGGTTGAACGGAATACGCGGGACGTCGGTATACGGATAAACCTCGCGGTAGAGGTTGGGCTCGGCAACGTCCTGGAGCGAATATTTGTAGGTGCTTTGCTCCAATAAGTTTGTTTTTTGAGAAATTTCTAGCATGTTCTTTCTCCTTTCGGGACTATTGTATACAATTATACAATAGTTTTTTGTGTTTGTCAATACATTTATATAAATAAGTTTTAGTATAAAGAAAAAGCACCGCGGTTTTTTACAGCGGTGCTTAAATATTACATTTCCGGTGGCGGTTCTGGGAGAGGTGCCCCATCTCCGTCCCACACGGGTAGGTCTTGGTGTATTGGTTGTGTAATTGGGGCTCGTTTTTCAAAATCGAAAACAGCACGTCCGTTTTCAAGCTTGAGCGCGGCATCAAAGGACTTTTGCGTTTTGGAAGATACAAATCCTTGTATAATGCCGGTGTGACCGGATTCGATCAGCAGCTGCAGATTCGCAATCGAGATCGCTCGGCCGCAAATGCTGGTGCCTACCAGAAATTTGCACCCCTCTTTGTAACCGATACAACCGTAAAAGGTGCGAAAGCGTTTGATGTCCTTGCCGCAAAGAGGACACTTTGCAACTACGTCACCAAAGAAGCCCGTTTCGGAATCCAAAGCGAGATTGGTCTCCTCTTTTTTTGCAAACACCTCGGCTATCTCTCCCTCGGCAAGCTTAACGCTCTCTTCAATTTCCATTGTTCCGCGGTAAACCTTTTTGAGTGCTTGGCCAAGCTGTGAGGTCTTGTATTTATCCATATTGATCTTCATCTGTAAAAGAGATTGGATCAAAAATTCACCGCCCGGGAGAATATAGTAGGTGTCCTTTTTGAGTTCGATATAACCGCTTTTGCGCGCATTGTCGATGATACCTGTGCGCGTTGCTTCGGTACCAAGCTCAAGGCCTTCAAAAATGGCCTTGTAATCCTCGTTATCGTCGGTGCTATCAACACCCCCCACTTCCCCGTCGACCGCCTCTTTGACTGCCTTTTTATCCTCCTTGAAGGGGTTTTTGAGGTAGTTATTCAAGGTTTCAACGGTATAATGCTTGGGAGGCGTGGTCTCTTTTTCAACGGGCTTGAAATCAATGTTGACGATATCGCCCTTGGAAAGTGCGGGTAAAACCTTGTCCTTTTGGGTGTAATCGTCGTATTTTGTCCAGCCCTTCTCAAGCATCACCATGCCTTTGAGGGTAAAGCGCTCGAGATTGCCTACGTCGATGGTAATTTCTGTGCGGGAAACAAGACAGTCCTCGGAGCAGAAAACAGCAACAAAACGGCGGAACACAGTGGAATACACCTGCATTTCCTTTTCGGTCAACTGTGTTTTGTTTGGGATCTTATAGGTAGGCGTCAGGGCCGAGTGGGATTCGATCTTGCTATCGTCAAATATCGTTTTGCTATCCTTAAAACGTACGGGATAGCCGAGCTTTGCACAGCCCGCAAGAATTTGGCGGATCTTATCCTTTTCGGCGGTTGCAAGATACTCGGAGTTGGTACGGGGATAGGTCAAATATCCCTTTTCATAGAGTCCCTGCACAATGTCAAGACTTTCTTGCATCGACATCTTATATTTTTTACTCAATGCGTTTTGAAGCTTGGAGAGCGAATAGAGCTTGCCTGCAAAGAGTGTTTCTTTTTTGTTTTTGACCTCGCTGACAACAGCTCCCGTTTGATTGTAGGTTTGACAAAGCGCTGCTGCTTGTGAGAGCTGATCGGATTCAAATTTGTTTTTGGAAAGCAGCTCAACGATCTCGCCGTTGGTCTTTTCTTTGCTCACAAGTGCGAAATATTTACCCGGAACAAAGTTGCGGATAGCCATATCTCTATCATAGATCGCCTTTACAATGGGAACGATAACGCGGCCTACACGAAGTAAGGTACCTGTTTTAAGGGTTGCATAACGTGTCAGATTCACGCCGTAGAGCCAATCGATATAGGTGCGTGCAAAGCCCTCTGCAGCAAGGCGATCGTATTCGCTCTCGTCCTTCATTTCTTCGAGCGCTTTTTTTACGGTTTGCGGTGTTTGGTCAGGTAGCCAAAGTCGCTTGTATTTCTTACCCTGTGCTCCCGCATTGTTCATGCAAAGGCGCACAATGATCTCTCCTTCTCGGTCCGCGTCTCCCGCGTTTACAATGGTATCAACGTCGGGACGGTTGCAGAGCTGACGTATGAGTTCAAATTGGCGGCGCACGCCGGGGTCTACTCTTTTCTCTTTGCCCCCCTCACGGCGCAATTCAAATTTGAATTCCTTTGGAAAGCACGGCAAATTTGCCATTGTCCATCTGCCGGAATCGTCGGGAGACGGCGAATAGGTCTCAATATCACAAAGCGAAAACAGGTGGCCGAATGCCCAGGTGATGATATGGTTTTCTCCTTCAAGATACCCTTGTCGCTTTTGCATTTCGCCAATTCCCGCGGCAATATTGCGTCCGAGACTCGGTTTTTCTGCAATGATCAAAATCATTTGCTTAACTCCTTTTGTGGGTTTTTGCGTAAAAGATGCCGCAGTCTCGCCAAGAGAGGCGCATAACTGCGGCACCGTTTTTATTTGGAATTAAATGTACTTACGAATGGTATCGGTAAGCTCCTCTGTGGGCATAGAAACGGTCATTGTTACGTTAACGTCGTTCTTTTCAAGCAGAGTATCGAGCTTGGTAAGGAGCTCTTCAAAAGCTACCATATCGCGCTTGCAGATGCGGAGTGTGCCGTCAACAAAGAGATCGGTTACGTCGTGGTTGCTTGCAAGCATACCTGCGATGAAGCCGTAAAGAGTAGCTGCATCGTTGATAAGGTATTCGTCAGAGTTAACAAGTCTTACAGCGGGCTTTATATCAAATCTCAACTGGGCACCCTTTTCAATACAAACAACGTCACCCTTGGTAGCAGCAAGTGCACTGTTGACCATATCGATGAGAATCTTTGTTTTGCCGGTGCCTTTAACGCCGATAATTAATTTTAACATATTTTCAACCTCCAGAAATCAGCAGAGATGAGATTTCATCTCCGTATTTTCATTATACCAAACTTTGGAAACAAAGTCAAGTGCTTTTTTGATTTTCAACGAATTTTTTTCTTAACCGTTCAAGCGGTCCTCCAAGGACTTTTTCATTTCTTCGTAGCCGGGCTTGCCAAGGAGTGCGAACATATTTTTCTTGTAGGATTCAACACCGGGTTGGTCGAAGGGGTTAACGCCCAGCATATAGCCCGAAATTGCACATGCAAGCTCAAAGAAGTAGATCATTTCGCCAAGGGTGAAGGCATTACGCTTATCAAGCTCGATGACAAGATTGGGGACGCCACCGTCAACGTGAGCAAGAATAGTTCCCTGCATTGCCTTTCTCTTAACCTCATTCAGATCCATACCCGAGAGAAAGTTGAGTCCGTCGATGTTTGCGGGATCGTTCGGGATGGCAAAAGCATCACCGGTGTCTGCAATGTCAATAACGGTTTCAAACATGGAGCGAGTACCGTCCTGAATGAACTGACCGAGGGAGTGCAGATCGGTGGAGAAAACAACAGATGCCGGGAAGATTCCCTTTTGATCCTTGCCTTCACTCTCACCAAAGAGCTGCTTCCACCACTCGCTGAACATTGCCGAGAAGGGCTCGTAGCTTGCCATGACCTCAACGTTCTTGCCCTTGCGGTAAAGAATGTTACGGATAGCGGCATAGCGGTAGCAATCGTTCTTGGTGATGTCCGCATCCACGTATGTATGGCTTGCGGATGCCGCGCCTTGCATAAGCTCATCGATATCGATGCCTGCAACAGCGATGGGCAAAAGGCCTACTGCGGTCAGAACCGAGAAGCGGCCGCCAACGTCATCCGGAACAACAAAGGTTTCGTATCCTGCATCGGTAGAAAACTGCTTTAGGGTTCCCTTTGCGCGGTCGGTTGTAACGAAGATGCGCTCACGTGCGCCGTCCTTGCCATATTTCTCCTCAAGGAGCGTACGGAATACACGGAAAGCAACTGCGGGCTCGGTGGTGGTTCCCGACTTGGAGATAACGTTTACGCAAACGTCGCGTCCTTCGCAAAGAGCGAGGATTTCGTTCAGGGCACCTGCGCTGATGGAGTTGCCTGCAAAATAAATGTCGGGAGTATTCTTTTTGAGATTGTTATACAAGGGAGATTTCAGGAACTCGATAACGGCACGCGCACCGAGGTAGGAGCCGCCAATGCCGATAACGACAAGCACGTCACAGCTCTTTTGAATCTTTTTTGCCGCAACCTTAATGCGTGCAAATTCTTCCTTGTCATAGCTATCGGGCAGATCTACCCAACCCAAAAAGGCATTGCCTGCACCGCTCTTTTCGCGGAGTGTTTTTGCAGCTGTGTTGACCTGCTCTTGCACGTTTTGATATTCGTGTGCGCCGATGAAAGAGGAAACATACTTATCATTCAATTTAATAGCCATAATTTGGACCGTCCTTCGGATAAAATGAATTATTGATATTATACACTATTTGGCACGCGAATACAAGCCCTTTTTTCAAAAAAGATTCCTAAATTATCACATTCTCTTATTATTGTGAGAGCTTTGTTAAATCAAAAGTGATTTTGCAAAAATATGACAGAGGATTTCAAAGAAACCGATGCGCTTGATTGGGACATTCGTACAAATATCGACGCTTCCGATTTCTCGCTCTCCGCAACGGAAGGTTACTTTTCCAACCTTTTCGCCAAGAGGCGTGGGAGCGGTGATGCTTTGGGAAAGTGTGATGTTTTTTTCGATTTTAGTAAGTTCTTCCCGTTTAACAACGCAGGAAAAAGCAGGATAAGAGCCCGTGATTTGACGAATAGCACTTCCCTTTACCGCTATCGGCTCACTGGTTGCGGCGTCCTCTTTATAGAGCGCGAAATTGGCAAATCCCCAATCAAGGAGTGTTGTAGCCGCCGCGTTGCGGATATCGCGCGACTCTGCGCCCATAATAACACATACAAGGGAGAGCCCGTCGCGCTCTGCGGTTGCACTGATGCAGAAGCCCGCCTTAGAGGTAGAGCCGGTTTTGAGTCCCGTACAGCCCTTGTAAAATCGCACAAGACGGTTTGTATTGGTAAGTCCAAATGCACCGTCGCGGATGGTATCCATCCAAATAGAGCTATACTGCAAAATAAGTGGGTGTTTGACCAAAGCGCAAGACATCAGAGCAATATCCTTGGCGCTCGTTAGGTGATGTTCGGCGGTATCGTCAAGACCTGTTACGTTTTCAAATTTGGTTGCCGTCATGCCGAGTTCTGCGGCTTTTGCATTCATTTTTGCCACAAAAGCATCCACGCTACCGCTGACATATTCGGCAAGTGCCACGGCGGCATCGTTTGCCGAGGCGATGACAACACTTTTTAAGAGATCCTCGACAGACATTTGCTCGCCTTCCTCTAAAAAGACCTGCGAGCCACCCATAGATGCTGCGTTACCGGAGACAGAAACGGTATCGTCAACGCGAATTGTGCCTGCATCGATCGCTTCCATCACCAAAAGAAGCGTCATTACCTTGGTGACAGACGCCGGCGGAAGAGCTTCCTCGGCATTTTGCGAATATAAAACGGTTCCCGTGGTGGCTTCCATTAAGATAGCGCTTTTGCAGTTGAGATTGAGCGATCCATCGGGAACGCCAAGCAAATTTGGGGGTGAAATAGGATCGTTTTCTTCACCAAAGACCTTTAAGCAAACCGGAAGCAGCATAATAACGGCTATGATGATTGCCGTTAATTTGTAAAAAAATTTCTTCATAATGATCACCTCGTCACATTGTATGTGAGGGATAATTCAAATATGAAAAGGAGCAAACGCAAATTACGCTTGCTCCTTGCGGTTTTATTTAGTGCTGAACTGATAAATCGTAGTGTAATCGTACTTTTCATCGGGGTTCAGCACGATGTCGTTAAAGTTTGAGTGGTTGATGGCATCGGGCATTTTTTGTGTTTCCAGGCAGAAAGCCGATTGCACACTTGCGGGATAACCACCCTTGAGCGGTGCTTCGATTTCCCACATGAAATTACCGGTGTAAAACTGTACGGCGGGTTGATTGGTGTAAACCTGCATCAAACGACCGCTGTTGGGCTCATACGCTTCAATACGCAAAACAGGTGTTTTGCTCTCTCCGCCCGTAAAGCAAAGGCAGTGGTCGAAGCCGCCTGCCAGCTTCATATCGGGGTTCTCGAGGTCAAAATCCTCCCCGATGGTCTTGGGAGAGCGGAAATCAAACGGCGTTCTTATAACCGAGCGGATCTCACCTGTGGGAATGAGATTTTCATCGGTGGGAATGTACTTATCGGCATCGATTTGCAGAACGTGATCGAAGATCTTGCCCGAAGAAAAGCCGCCGAGATTGAAATAGGCGTGATTTGTCAGGTTGACGACCGTTTTTTTGTCGGTGGTTGCCTCATAATGAATGGAGAGCGCGTTGGAGCGCAACAACGTGTAAGTAACTGTTACCGTAAGGGTTCCGGGGTAGTTCTCGTCGCCGTCGGGCGAGACAAGTGAGAGAATCAGACGGGGTTCTTCCCCATCCTCGGCTTTGGCATTCCAAATTTTGTGAGAGAAGCCAACCTTTCCACCGTGCAAGGAGTTACCGTTGTTGTTTTTGTAAATTTGGTACTCGTTGACACCGAGACGGAACTTGCCCTTTGCAATGCGATTGCAAACGCGGCCGACAAGTGCGCCGAGATAACCGGGAGCCAGCACATAATCGCGCAAGGAATCGTAGCCCGCAACCACGTCGGTTATGCGACCGAGGCGATCGGGTACGCAAATTTCCATAATGGCACCGCCAAACTCGCAAATGCGAACACTCATGCCTGCATCATTTTTGAGCAGATAGCTGTGAACATCACATCCGTCGTCCAGTGTTCCAAAATAATGCTTTGTGATCATGTTTATTCTCCGTCGTAGCCGTTGGGGTTCTTTTGCATCCAGTTGGCAAGGTCGCGGCACATATCGTCAAGGTCGTTCTCTGCGCGCCAGCCGAGCACCTCATATGCCTTTGTAGGGTCAGCATAGCAAGTATCAATGTCACCGGGGCGACGGGGCGCGATTTTGTATGCTACCTTAAGTCCGGTTGCCTTTTCGTAAGCGGCAACGATGTCAAGCACCGAGTAACCAGTGCCGGTACCAACGTTAAAGTATTCTACTTCGTTTACCTTTTCTGCTCTTTCGAGGGCTTTCAGATGCGCTTTCGCAAGGTCAACTACGTGGATATAGTCACGAACGCCTGTACCGTCGTGTGTGGGATAGTCATTGCCGAATACAGAAAGATACGGCAGCTGTCCGGCTGCAACCTTTGCTACGTAAGGCAGCAGATTGTTTGGAATTCCCTTGGGATTTTCGCCAATGAGTCCGCTCTTGTGTGCGCCGATGGGGTTGAAATAACGCAAAATGGAAATGCTCCAGGAGTTATCGGAGATCCAGAAATCCTTGAGAATCTTCTCAATCATCAACTTGGTCTGGCCATAAGGATTGGTTGCAGAAAGATCAAAGTCCTCGCGGATCGGCACGCTCTTGGGAGCGCCGTAAACGGTTGCGGAGGAGGAGAAAACGATTCTCTTGGCATCATACTTTGCCATCAGCTCAAGCAGATTGAGGGTGCTGAGCAGGTTGTTGTAGTAGTAAAGACCGGGCATTTGCACCGATTCGCCTACTGCCTTCAGTCCCGCAAAGTGAATGGCGGAATTGATATCGGGATTTTCTTGGAATACCTTTTCAAGTGCGGCCTTATCGCACATGTCCACCTCGTAAACCTTGAAATCCTTGCCGGTAATTTGCTTTACACGCTCAACAGACTTGGGAGAGCTGTTGCAGTAGTTATCTACAACGATAATCTCGTAGCCGGCGTTCAAAAATTCAACCGCGGTGTGGGAGCCGATAAAGCCGGCACCGCCTGTAATCAAAATAGACATTTGTTTGGTTCCTTTCAATAGTTAATCAGTCCCAAAGACGCTCGGGATATTCGCCTGCGTTAATCATTGCACGCAGAGCACTCTTTACACGCTCTTTGTCCTCAGGATAGGTTACGCCCTGCCATACGGAGGTGGTGGGATAGACCTTGACGTCGCAGACACCGCTCTTTTGTTGTTCATCAACGGCCGAAGGCAGATAGAACTCGGCTTTGAGAGGATTTGTGTGGATCGTATCAAGGAATCCGGTCAATCCTGCTTCAAGATTGTTAAAGAACTCGGGGGTAAAGCCCCAGCAGTTCATCGAAACAATGGTATCAAAAGGCATATCTACCCAGGTTTCACCATCGTCCTCAAGGTATGCGGCACAGTTTTCCTTTTTCATGATCTTGGTGCGCTCTGTAACGCTCTTGAGAATGCCGTTTTCTCCAACCTCGCACTGACCGCGGGATACAGTACCGTTCTCGGTCAGGGTGTTGCCAACGGCAAAGCCGACCATGCAATGGTGTGCGATACCGTTTTCGGCATTCGCGTTCTTGAGGTGACGGTCAAGCTGCATAAAAGTATCTCGGCCATAAAAATCATCGGCGTTGATAACGGCAAAATTCTCTTTTACAAGGTCCTTAACACAGTAAATGGCGTGTGCAGTGCCGAGCGGCTTTGTACGCCCCTCGGGAGCAGTATAACCCAGAGGCAAAGTATCCATCTTTTGGAATGCATAGGAGACCTCGATCTTTTTTGCAATGCGGTTGCCGATGGTCTCGCGGAAGAGCTCAAGGTTCTCCTCCTTGATGATGAAAACAACCTTGTCAAAGCCCGCCTTAATGGCGTCGTAAATGGAAAAATCAATGATAAAATTGCCGGCATCGTTCATAGGATCGAGCTGCTTGAGACCGCCGTAGCGAGAGCCCATACCTGCCGCCAGAATAACAAGAGTCATGGCAGTTATTCCTCCGTAATAATATAGTTACTTTCATTATACACCAAGACCTGCGTGCGGTCAAGAGGATTTGATAAAATTGAATAGAAATTCTCCAAAATCAAATGCAAATTGTTTTACAAATCTATTGACAAACGCGCTATATTGTGTTATAATTGTCTCATACGATACAAAAGCAGGTGTTTTATGAATTTATCAAAGAAAGAAAGCGAAAAAATTTTCTCTTCCCCAATTTTTTTAGGCATCGATGTTGTATGCGCCGCAGAAATATTTGATCGGCACAACTGCCGCGCTGTTGACTTTGAAGACGGGGATATCATCCTCTCACAAAGTGAAGCCTCTCACAAAGCGGGAATTTTTCTCTCGGGTGAAGCGGTGGTCACCACAGCTGACGACTCTAAAAACGCTCTGTTGCGCTTTTTTAAGGCAGGCGATTTTTTTGGTATTGCAAATCTTTTTACCAACGAGGATTACGTCAGCTCCATTCGAGCCAAAAAGAAATGCCGTGTCTTCTTTTTTACCGAAGATGCTATACGTGAGCTGCTTGAAACCGACAAATCGTTTTTGTATAATTACCTCGGCTTTTTGTCGGGCAGAATCTGCTCCCTCAATCGCAAAATTCGCTATTTGACGGCAGGGTCTGCCGAAAGACGAC